>CAZHVH010000107.1:0-2788 GCA_964535855.1 uncultured bacterium | reverse complement strand
GGTACGGGATAAGGGCTTTGGGTGAGGTTCAAATGGCAAACTGTATCATCAAGGATGCCCTTCACGGAGAGGTCGTCCGAAGGTAGGGGCGAAAGATCTTTCGCCCTGCTAAAGAGGTGAACGTATGAAGGTCATACACGTCTCCCAGATCACCGAGGCGGTCGCAAAGCTATGTCAGGAGGCTAACTTCAACCTTCCGGAGGATGTGAGCCGTGCCCTTAGAAGGGCATTACGGGAGGAGGAATCGGAGCTCGGAAGGGAGATAATCCAACAGATACTCGAAAACGCCGAGATAGCTCGCCGGGAACGCGTGCCTATCTGCCAGGACTGTGGGTTGGCCGTGCTCTTCATCGAGATGGGCCAGGATGTCAGGGTCGAGGGAGGAAGCCTGGAGGAGGCGATAAACGAGGGCGTCAGAAGGGGCTATTCGGAGGGGTACTTGAGGAAATCCGTCGTCCGCGATCCCATAGACAGGGTCAACACGAGCGATAACACCCCCGCTGTGATACATTATCGCGTGGTGGAGGGAGACAGGCTTAAGATCCTGCTTGCCCCGAAGGGAGGGGGCAGCGAGAACATGAGCGCTCTGAGAATGCTCACCCCGGCCGATGGAGTTGAGGGGATAAAGAGGTTCGTGATTGAAACGGTGGATCGCGCCGGCGCCAATCCGTGTCCGCCGATCATCGTCGGGGTGGGGATAGGAGGAACCTTTGAAAAGGCGGCCCTGCTGGCTAAAAAAGCCATTATGAGAGAGGTGGGCTCGCCGAACCGATCGCCGCACATCGCAAAGCTCGAAAGGGAGCTGCTTGAAGGGGTGAATTCGCTCGGAATAGGTCCACAGGGGCTCGGCGGCAGGATAACCGCCCTCGCCGTTCACGTCGAGACCTTTCCATGTCACATAGCGAGTTTGCCCGTGGCGGTCAACCTTCAATGTCATGCCGCAAGGCATAGGGAGATAACGATCTGAAAGGAGGAAAGATGAACGTAATAGTTATCCTCACCGATAGCTTACGCGCAGATCACTGCGGGGCATACGACGGCGTGGGAGGGATTGAGGTTTGCTCCTACGCCGGCAGGAAGGTCGAAACGCCCAACTTCGATCGATTGGCGAAGGAGGGAACGCTGTTCGCACACGCATACAGCGAGAGCCTGCCCACCATCCCTAACAGAACCAACCTGTGGACGGGAAGGACTCAGTTCCCGTTTCGGGGATGGCAGCAATTCGAGCACTCCGATTACCTGCTGGCGGAGGTGCTCTGGGATAAGGGATATACCTCGGCGCTTATCACCGATACCTATCACATGCATAAACCCATCTACAACTGCGGCCGGGGTTTCGATACGACGGTCTTCGTCCGCGGACAGGAGTATGACCCCTGGATAGTCGATCAGGATATACCCGTCGATCTCTCCAGATGGCATAAGCTCCGAGGCGATAAAAGCGATGATCTGTGGAAACCCCGATTCGAACAGTATCTCCGCAACAGATCGACCTTCAAATCCGAGGAGGACTGGTTCACGCCACGTGTGGTGAAGGAGGCGATCAGGTGGCTTGAGCATCAGGTTAAGGATCGAGGACGTAAGGACAAGCTGTTCCTATGGGTTGACAGCTTCGATCCTCATGAGCCCTGGGATCCGCCCGAGCCGTTCAGATCGATGTACAAGGAGCCCGGCTATACCGGTAAGGATCTCATAGATCCCGTGCCTGGCCCGGTTGAGGGGTATCTGAGTCGGGAGGAGCTGAATCGGGTTAGATCCCTCTATGCAGGTGAGGTGAGCTTCGTCGACAAGTGGATAGGGGCGCTGCTCGATGCGATACGGGATCTGGGCTTATACGATAACTCCCTCATAGTCTGGACCTCAGACCACGGGGAGCCGTTCGGCGAGCACGGGATAGTTCGCAAGGCGAGGCCGTGGAATTACGAGGAGCTGGTACGGATACCCTGGGTCATCCGCCATCCGGAGTTCGGACACGGCGAGGTCGTGGATGCGCTGGTTCAGCCTGTGGATATGATGCCCACCATATTGGATCTGGCCGGGATACCTACTCCGCTGCCGCTCGTCTTCAGGGCTCCCAGCTCGACGGGGACCTTCCCCCAGGATATGCCCGTTGCCCGCAGAGAGGTGAACATGCACGGATTTAGCCTGCTCGGCCTGATGAAGGGTGAGATCGAACGGGTAAGGGATTACGCCTTTTCAGGCCATTACAGGCAACAGTGGAGCATACAGGATCAGGAATGGAGGTTCATACTGCCCATAGATGGGAGCAGGCCGCCGGAACTGTATCATCGTCCCGATGATCATTACGATCAGAATAACGTCATAGAGGAGCACAGGGATGTGGCCGAAAAATTGGAGCTGGAGCTGAGACGCTGGGCTGCCAGTCTCAGATGAACCTATACATATATCTTCCCATGATGCTTCCCAGAAGGCCCCAGAAGCTCGCCATGACGAATTGTCCCAGAACCAGGCCGATGAAGAAGTCGCTTGCCTTTCGATGCATCCTCAGTCCGCCGAATTTCAGTATCACCCACTTGATCAACCAGCTTATGAATATCGAGAACCAGAGCAGGTTCAGCGACCACGTTCCGCCCACCACATATCCCGCTGCGTGAAAGGGCCACCAGATGAAGAGACGACGCATCGTGATCAGGAAGAATCCCATGAGGAGGCCGAATCCCATCCAGATCATGGATCTCACGTTTGGTCCGCGCGAGTAGCTGAGCCATCTCTGGCTATAGGCTAATGCCGCGCCGAAGGCATCCGCCTTTCCACATCTACAGTTCCT
>CAZHVH010000106.1:0-9546 GCA_964535855.1 uncultured bacterium | reverse complement strand
GGAAGTTGGGCTTCAACGTTATAGGGGTGGTTGCCGGTAAGGAGATTATGCCTGATGCCGGGGATCTCGCCAAAGAGAGAGGGGTTTACAGGGTTGTGGACGGTCACCTGATGGATTAGCGAGGTTATAGGGGTAGATTCCGCTCCTGCCTAGGAGCAGAAACCTAAGGGACATGGTTAACTCTCCTCCTCCGCGTGATGCCGCCAGTGGCTCTCCCTACGCAGTTCGGCGATGTAACGTCGAAGGTCGCTCCCCTTCCATGCCTCGAAGGAGAGCTCTCGTCCTTGCCGATTCCTTATTTGATATAAGCCTCGTTAGGGGCGGTGATCGATTTGAAAACCGGAGGATCGGAGCCTATCTTAACCCATCTTCGCTTCCCGTTCTCTAAGTCTAGGATCAATACGTAGCTCGGACTGTAATGGCCCAGATAGCTGGCACCTTCAAATACGGTCACGAGGTCACCTTACACGCCACGAGCTCTCCGGAGAACCCGTTTACGGATACCACGTTTACGGCGACCGTCACCAAGCCGGATGGAGAGAAGGTGACGTCGACGGCTTCTACGACGGCGATGGGCGGGAGGAGTATCTCGCTGAAAACGCCGGGCGAGGAGGACTGGGTTTTGTGGATCGAGGCGGAGCGGCGTTGACCGCGGTTGAGATTTTGTGGTATTATAAAATCGAAGATCAACGTCCAACGGCCTGAGAGGGAACCCAAAATGGTAAAGGTGATCGCCAACGGCGCGGCCGGAAGGATGGGTCGGATGATCATCTCCGGCGTGTGCCGTGATCCTGAGATGGAGCTTGTAGGCGCGACCGAATATCCGGAACACCCGGAGGTCGGCAGGGATGCCGGGGAGGTGGCCGGGGTCGGGAGCTTGGGGGTGAAGATATCGCCTGATACGGAGCTGGCGAAGCTATTTGAAAAGGCTGATGTGGCGATAGAGTTCACCACCCCTGAGGCCACGCTCAAACACCTCGAGGAGGCGGTTCGCGCCGGAAAACCGATGGTCATAGCCACCACGGGATATACCCCACAGCAACGCGAAAGGCTTGAGAAACTCGCATCGCAGATCCCCTGCGTCATAGCTCCGAACATGAGCGTCGGCGTTAACGTGCTTTTGAGGGTGGTCTCCGAAGTGGCCAGGATATTAGGAGATGATTATGACGTCGAGATAGTGGAGATCCATCACAACAGAAAGAAGGATTCCCCCAGCGGCACCGCCCTCAGATTGGCTGAGGTGATAGCCAAGGCGCTGGCGAGGGATCTGGATGAGGTTGCCGTCTACGGCAGGAGAGGACTCGTCGGCGAGAGAAGCCGCCGGGAGATAGGGATACACGCCGTCAGAGGCGGGGATGTGGTCGGTGATCATACGGTGCTGTTCGCTGGGGAGGGCGAACGGATCGAGATCATACATCGCGCTCATAGCCGCGAGGCCTTCGCAAAAGGGGCACTCAGAGCCGCTAAATGGGTTGTCAACGCATCTAAAGGTATTCACGATATACAGGAGGTTCTCTTCGGGTGAGCGAAAGGGATTACTATGAGATCCTAGGGCTCTCACCCAAGGCGACGGATGAGGAGATAAAGGCCGCCTTCAGGCGGTTAGCGCTCAGATATCATCCGGATAAAAATCCCGGCGATAGATCGGCCGAGGAGAGGTTTCGCCTGATAAGCGAGGCTTACAGCGTGCTCGGGGACCCCCATAAAAGGGCGGAGTACGATAGAAAACGTTCGGAGCGTTCGGGACGAAGGGGGGACAGGCGAAGGACGGAACGTCCCCAACGACCGTATCACCATAGACCCTTCAGGGATCTGCTGGGTGGAATCACCATACGTGTTCCCAGAACAAGCTCGTCGGTGTTGGGGAGGTTATTCCTCTCATTCCTTAACACTATAAAGGGGAAAGCGCCCAAAAGCCCGTGGAGCATAGGCGATATAACGATCGAGCTCACCATCTCCATGAGGGAGGCATCCAGGGGAACCAAGAAGGTGATCGAGATACGCAGGGAGGAGATATGTCCCTCATGTGGCGGTTCCGGTAAAGGGGCGGATAGCACACTGGAGCCATGCACCAGATGCGGGGGCACCGGAAACGTGTTCATAAAAAAGGGGAATTCGGTGGAGAGCAGCCCATGCCCTATATGTGACGGGACGGGTTTCATCCTCACCCATCCATGTCCCACCTGTCGTGGACTGGGGACGATCGAGACGCCCCAGAGGTTATCGGTTAAAATACCGCCCGGCGTCAAGGATAAGGCCAGGATAAGGATAAAAGGACAGGGCAGGCTCGACCCTAGGGGGAGAAGGGGGGATCTCTACGCGGTTATAAGGATTAGGGAGGACGAGTTCCTCCGCAGGGAGGGCGACGACATCTACTGCGAGCTCGACGTGAGTTTCGTCGATGCCGCCTTGGGAACAACGGTGGAGGTTAAAACGCTGGACGGAAGGGCGAGGCTCAGGATACCGCCCGGAACCCAATCCGGATCGATTCTCAGAATGCGGGGACGGGGTTTCCCGAAACCGGATGGGTCTCGCGGGGATCAGTACGTCAAGATCAACGTCGTCATACCCGAAAACCTCACGCCCGAACAGAGAAGGCTTCTGGAGCGATTTCGCTCCCTGAACTAGAGGGAGGTTGAGGATGGCTTTCACGACACAGGATTATATGGGCCTTGTAAAACTATTGGATGAACACCCTGAATGGAAAGCCGAACTCAGGCGGTTGCTTCTAACGGAGGAGTTGTTGAGCTTGCCTGAAACCGTTCGGCAACTATCCAGATCGATCGAACAATTGACGAAGGCTCAGCAGAGCTCGGAGGAGCGTCTGAGACGGCTTGAGGAGACGGTCGAGAAACTGGCCGAGGCTCAGCGTAGAACGGAGGAGAGGTTAGGTCGGCTTGAGGAGACGGTCGAGAAATTGGCTGAAGCTCAACGCAGAACGGAAGAGAGATTAGGTCGGCTTGAGGAGACGATTGAGAAATTGACCGAAGCCCAGCGCAGAACAGAGGAGCAGATACGGTATCTGGCTGAGGATCAGGGGCGAATATGGGATAAGCTCAGCAAGGTTGACGGCCGAACTTTGGAACTGGAATACCGTGAAAAAGCGCCCGCATACTTCGGTCATGTCATGCGAAAGACCAGGGTGATATCCCGTGAGAACCTGGCGAATACGCTTGAGGGTAAACTGCCCGTTGAGGAGCTCAGAGATGTATTGTTCACCGATATGGTGGTAAGCGGTCAACCCCGCGACGTAGAGGGAGAGGAGATGATCTGGCTTGTCGTGGAGGTCTCATCGGTCGTCGATGAGAGAGATGTAATAAGGGCGAAGAGACGGGCCGAACTGTTAAAAAAGGCGGGTTATACCTCTGTTCCGGTTGTGGCCGGGGAGAGGATAACAATGGAGGCCGAAGCGGAAGTGAGAAGGCAAAAGGTCGTGATGTTGAGAGATGGGGTGGTTTCCCTATGGGATGAGGTTCTGGCGGAAGCTCGATCGAAATCGAGGCCTCAGTGAGGCCGTCGGCTGTGAGGAGCCAGATGTCGCTTCGTGCTTTGGTCCTAGGAGTTCTGTTTGCCGTCCTGATCTGTTTTGTGGTCTCATATGCCGAGCTGGTGATCGCCTACATCCAGATCGGGTTTCTTCAACTTCCGCCTGCCGTGATCGGTCTCTTCTTCTTCATAATCGTCCTGAATCGCCTGACGGGCAGATTCAACCGCAGGTTGAGTTTATCCCAACAGGAGCTGATGGTCGTATACTGCATGATGCTTCTCGCCTCGATGATCTCCTCGAGAGGATTGATGGAAAAACTCATCCCCGCCTTGATCGCCGTTAATTACTACGCGAATGAATCCAACGAGTGGGCTGAGATCTTCTTCAAGAACATGAGGCCACAGCTCGTCCCCTTCGACGTGACGAAGGGCGGATCACAGCCGATAGCGGTCTCATTCTACGAGAACATAGATCCCAATCAGCCCATCCCCTGGAGGGAGTGGATCCCGCCTCTCCTGACGTGGGGGGTAGTGGTGGTTCTGATCTTCTTCGGCTTTTTATGTCTGGCCTCCATATTGAGGAGACAGTGGGTGGATAACGAGAAGCTGACCTTCCCGCTTGTGCAGCTTCCCCTTGAGTTCGTCAGAGATTCCGAGACACACGGATTTTTCAGCAACAGGTTGATGTGGATCGGGGTCGCCATACCGGTTCTCATCTTCTCGTTGAACGGATTACACAACATCCGCCCGGTCGTGCCTCACCTGAACCTGAACATATATCTGAACCGATATTTTACCGAGAAGCCCTTCAGTGCCATGTTCTATACTCCAGCGTTCATATCCTTCGCCGCCATAGGTTTCTTCTATCTCCTGCCGGTCCAACTGCTTTTCAGCCTGTGGTTCTTCTTCGTTATGACCAGGGTTCAGGACATCGTCGCCGCCGTGATGGGACAGAGGATAAGCAACATGCCGCTTTACCCGACGCGGAGCTACATCGGATATCAGGTGGCGGGGGCCTACTTTGTCCTGATAGCATATCTGGTCTACGTCAGCCTTCCTCATCTCAGGGCGATTTTGAAACGCACCTTTGCGGGGGGTAACGGTGAGGAGGATTCGAACGAGCTACTGCCTTATAGGGTGGCGGTATGGGGGTTGATCCTCTCTTTTGGGCTGGCGGTCATATGGTGCTGGTGGGCCGGGCTGACGGTGTGGTTTGCCCTTTTCGAGCTGGCGGTCTACATGTTCCTCGTCGCCATCGTCATGGCCCGGAGCGTCGCTGAGGGAGGGATGTTGATGACCGAGACGTCGTTTAGGCCCATTGATCTCTACGTCATGTTTCGCGACAAGGCGAGCCTCGGGGGGGACAGCGTGACCTTCCTCTCCTTCTTCGATGCGATCTTCACGCGCGATCAGAGAGGACTGATATTGACGGGATTCCTCGACAGCCTGAAGTTCGCCGATGGGGTGAGGATAAAACGCAGGGCGTTATTGCCCGTCTTCAGCGTGGCTATTCTGGTTGCCCTCGTAACATCTGCGGCGATACACCTATACCTTCCATACCGGCACGGCGGGAACTACATGTACAGCTACGTCTATAGGGGAAACCCGATCTGGGCGTTTCGGGATTACGCATCCGCTGCCGCCGGGATACACACGGGCGCCAACCCGAAGTATCTGATCCCCTTTTTCGCCGGCGTCGCCGTGACAGCCTTTCTGGCGATCATGAGGACGCTGTATTGGTGGTGGCCCTTCCATCCCCTCGGATATGCCCTCTCGGCCTCCTGGACGATGATCGTCTTTTGGTTTCCCGTCCTCATCGCATGGCTGGTCAAATACCCTGTGATGAGATATGGCGGGATGAGACAGTATCTGAAGCTGAAGCCTTTCTTTCTGGGGATGATCTTCGGCGAGTTCAGCATGGCCGTTCTGTGGACGACCATAAGCTGGCTGACAGGGGCGCCGGCCCCCTTCTTCCCGTGGCCCTAAAGGGTTCCGGCCTCTTGAGCGAACGACTTTATCCCGGCATATATCGCCTCGGCGATCAACTTCTGATACGACGGGGTTCTGAGCTTCCTCTGCTCGCTTCGATTCGACAGAAATCCCATCTCGATCAGGATGGCGGGCATCTTGACGTCGGCCAGCACCTTCAAGGGCGCCTTCCTCACCTTTCTGTCGCCGGCCTTGAGGGTTCGAACCAAAACGTTCTGCACGGATCTGGCGGCGAGGTCGTTATATGGAGCACACGATCGGTGGCGCAGATCATTGAGTATGAACTTAAGCGGATCAACGGTCTCCTCGGCGTTCTCCCTTGCCGCCACCTGTTCGGCGAACTTATCGCTGGCCTCCAGATCGAACACGTAGGTTTCGACCCCCTCTCCCTTCCCGTTCGGGGACGAGTTGCAGTGAAGGCTTATGAACAGCGTCCGGTTGGCGGGGAATTTGTTCGCCCTCTCCGCTCGCTCGCTTAATGAGAGCTTCCTATCATCCTCGCGGGTTAGATATACTTGGTATATCCCCTCCTTCTGAATCATCTCCTTCAAAAGCAGAGCCACTTTCAGGTTGATCTCCTTCTCCCTCGCTCCCCATCTGTTGACACACCCCGGGTCCTTTCCACCGTGGCCGGGATCGATCACGACGTATTTAAGCTCGAACAGACCGTTTTCACCGGCGAAGGCGATGAGACAGAGAATGAAGACCGAGAGCGATAGAGTTAATTTCATCCTTCTACTCCGTGGCTCACGTTAGTGAATGAGGGATGACGGTAAAATAATAAGCTCATATCACGATCTTGTCAAGCCCTTGTGGTAATGGCACACCCGTTTACACTTTATCTTTGGCCAGCTCTTTGGTATAATATTCCAAAGTTGAGTATGCACCATTATAAGCCGGGGTGAGACGAGATGATAAACCTGGACTTGAAAAACGAGGCCCTTCAGATTCTGAAGGATCTACAGGAGATAACGGTGGCGGCTATAGAGACGGGGAAAAATACGGCGATCGCGGGAATCAACTCCGCCGAAGAGGTGAAAGGAAGATTAAGGGATTTCGGATTTAACGCGCTGCGTGATACCCTCCAATCGCTGGATTCACTCACGAGGATGACCGCTCACATGATGAGGAAATCGATCAAGGACGGAATTATAGGTCTGGTTGAAACGACTGAGGAGATAAACTCAGCCCTTAAAGGCAAAGGTCCCGTGTCGCCGAAATAGATCGAGGAGATCAGGTAGATCCGATGAGAATAAGGGATAACAGGGACATATTTCCGCCGCTGCGACCGCCTAGATCTAAGCCTCCCTTTTACGGCCACTCCTCGGAGAGATGGAGAGAGCTTGAGAGAAGGATCGAGCAGGCGCGTAGACGGGTGATAGAGCCGGTCAGGAGGAGGTTAAATCTACAGGTGGAGTATCACACGGAACCCGTCAGGCTCTGGTATAAGGGCGAGGTTCTGAGCGGCAAATCGGTCACCGCCGACATATTGATCGCCATATCAGAGGGATGGATCAGACGCCAGGCGGTGAACGCCGTCAGGGCTGAGGGGTTCAGGGCGATAGCTGCCAACTCGCCCATGTCCGTGCTCGGGCACATGCAGATGACCAAGTTCCGGGGGGCGGTCATAGATATGGAGATGCCCGGATTCCCAGGATGGCGGCTGATAGGATGGATTCGGAGGCGCTTTCCCACGGTCAAGCTCATCATCGTCGGCCCGCAGCGTCCCGATTGGATCAGAACAGCCATACAGATGGGTTGTTTCAGCTATCTCTATAAGCCTCTCGATATGTCGAAGCTCATCACCTGCATGCGTAATATCCTGTATACCCGAAGGGAGGTCTGTCCCGTGGAACAAACGGGCGTTGCATGTGATCGATCCTGTGTCCCGGAGGGGACGGATCTCCAGAGGTTTGGAAGGGAATTCACGTCGAGACCGAGGTAGCACATGAAGGTCAGCTTCCTCCACTGCGCTGATCTGCATCTGGGCCGAATGCAGTTCAACAGCGAGGAGCGGTTCGAGGATTTCGGCAGGGCGTTCGGCCAGATAACCGATTACGCCGTTGAAAACGAGGTCGATTTCCTGCTGATATGCGGTGATCTCTTCGATAGACGTAACATCAACGCCCAGACGCTCATCCAAACCACATATCACATGAAAAGGCTCAAAGACAGCTCCATCCCCGTCATCGCCATAGAGGGCAATCACGACAGAGCCTTCCGGCGCGATAGGGTCTCGTGGATGAGATATCTGGCCGAGGAGGATCTGATCATCCTGTTGAAACCGCAATACGAGGAGGGAAGGCTCGATCTCAAGCCGTGGGACGAAAGTTCCAAGACCGGCGCCGTGGTGGAGATAGGCGGGGTAAGGATATATGGGCTCGGATATCTGGGCGCTCTGACAGGGAGGAGGCTCATAGAGCTGGCTCAGATCCTCCCGGATAAGAGGGATCGTTTTACCCTCGTCATGCTCCACGCAGGCGTCAGAAGCATGATGGGATCGGAGATCGGCGCGTTGGATGAGGAGGAGATGAAGGCGTTGCGCGGGAAGGCGGATTACCTCGCTCTCGGCCATCTACACAAAAGATATGAGATCGACGGCTGGATCTTCAACCCCGGCGCGCCGGAATGCGTCGATGTGGACGAGGCGACCTATGAAAAGGGATTTTACCACGTGAAGGTGAGCGAGGACGGATTTCAGGCCAACTTCATCCCCTCCAGGAGAAGGGATATCTATCTGGATGAGATCGATGTTACGGACGCCCCCGACCCCGACTCCACGGTCGAAATGGTGCTGAGGGAGATGGATTGGGCAAGGCTCTCCTCGATGGACAGGCCCATAGTCCGGCTGGTGATCGTCGGACAGGTGAAATTTAACGCCATGGATATAGATTCAGAGGAGATCAAGGCGAAGATCATGCGAAATAAGGATTGTCTGGCGGTTGAGGTGATCAACAACGCCAACCTGATCTCCGGGCCCTCACAGGTTCCGGGGCTTTCCGGCAGAGAGGAAGTCGAGAGGCAGGTCCTAAGGGGTCTGATCGAGGAGAGCAAGTACGCCGAGTGGGCGGATGAGCTGGTGGAGGCGGCGTTAGGATTGAGGTCCATGACCCAATCCAAATCCGATCCAGCCGATATCGTTGATTACATCAAAAGGCTTTCAGCCAGAATGACGTAGGGGCGAGGCACTCAAGTTGAAAAATGCCTCGCCCCTACTCGATCGCAAAGTATAGCAGCGATGATGACGGATAAGGTCAACCTGATAGGTCTCTCCAGGGAGGAGTTCGAATCTCTGGTTGAAAGTTGGGGCGAACCCAGATATCGGGCCAGGCAGATTATGGTGTGGCTTTACCACAAGCGAATCGATGACTTCGACGCCATGACCGACCTGTCCAAGAGGTTCAGGGCCTTGCTCAGAGATCGGGCCTATGTGCCTCATCTCGAGATCATCGCCAAAGAACGATCCCCCATAGACGGAACGACCAAATATCTGTTCGAGCTTGAAGATGGAAACCGTATAGAGAGCGTGTTGATGTTCGACCGAAACCGCGTGACCCTGTGCGTCTCGAGCCAGGTCGGATGCGGGATGGGATGTAGGTTCTGCCAGACCGGCAGGATCGGCCTCATCCGAAACCTCAAGGCCTGGGAGATCACGGCCCAACTGATGGAGGTTGAGAGGGATATCGGGAGGATCAGGTTCGTGACGAACCTCGTCCTGATGGGGATGGGTGAGCCGTTGGCCAATTACGACGAGACGATGAAATCCCTCAGGCTTATGACGGCGCCCGAGGGATTGATGTTCCCCGCCCGCAAGATAACGCTTTCGACATGTGGGCTTGTCCCTCAGATGAGAAATTTCACGCGGGAGGGTATGAAGGTGGGACTGGCGATCTCGCTGAACGCCTCCGATGACGAGACCAGAAACCGGTTGATGCCCGTGAACCGGAGATATCCGATCCGAGAGGTGCTCGATGCAGCTATGGAATGGCACGGCAGGGTCAGAAGGCTCTTCACGATAGAGTATGTCCTGCTCAAGGGGGTTAACGACAGCGATGAGGATGCCCACAGGCT
>CAZHVH010000105.1:0-9579 GCA_964535855.1 uncultured bacterium | reverse complement strand
ACGCCAGGCTCAAAAATTCCCTCAACGCGGCGATGGAGAATCTTCAGGAGTTCGTTCAGGAGTCCGTTGGAGTTATGAATAGGCTTGCGGCGTTTGATCTGACCGCTCGAATAGAGGGAGATTATAAGGGAGGGCCGGCTCAGATCAAGGATTCCTTCAACACGGCGATGGAAAATCTAGGGAAGTTCGTACACCAAGTCGCCATAGCAGCCGAGCAGATCGCTTCCGCGGCGGAACAGACCAGCTCCGGCAGCCAGTCCTTATCTCAGAATTCCTCCGAGCAGGCGAGCTCCGTAGAGGAGGTAACCAGCAGCCTGCAGGAATTATCCTCCATGGTGGCTCAAAACGCCGATAGCGTTAAAGAAGGCAAAAGCGTGGCTGACACCGCCAATAGTAGCATCAGAAAAGGAATCGAATATATGAACCAACTCACCGATGCTGTGGATAAGATCAAAACCTCATCAGAAAAAACCTCCAAGATCATCAAGACGATAGACGAGATCGCGTTCCAGACCAATCTGTTGGCCTTGAACGCTGCCGTTGAGGCGGCACGGGCTGGAGAAGCAGGCAAGGGATTTGCCGTCGTGGCGGAGGAAGTGAGAAACCTCGCCATGCGAAGTGCTGAGGCCGCTAAGGAAACGGCGTCGCTGATAGAGGAATCAAATAGCAGCGTTGGGTATTGTGCTGATACCAACCAGAAGGTTACCGAGATCTTCGACGAGATAACCAAAAATGTGGATAAACTGACTCAGATGATGAATGAAATCGCCGCCGCTTCAGAGGAACAAAAGCAGGGTGTTGAGCAGATAAATACGGCAATGGATCAGATAAATCAGGCTGTGCAGCAGAACGCGGCAAATGCCGAAGAATCGGCAAGCTCAGCAGAGGAACTGGCCAGTCAAGCTGAGGAGCTGAGAAGCATGATCGCTAACTTCAAGCTGAGCGAGAACGGAAATGGCAAACAGCAGGTGAGCCCGGCAGTGGCAGCCACCAAATATACCAAACATACGACTGAAATCCAACCTGGGAAAAAGGCCGTCGAAGTGGAATCTGGCGATGGTGATGGCGATAAACCCAAGTCAGAGCTTAAGCCCCAGGAGATTATCCCGTTTGAGGATGATGATATGGAAACCCTAAGGGATTTCTGAGTGTCTCACCCCCGATGTAACCTCCAACAGGGACGAAGGCCGGATAGGCCTCGTCCCTGGATTTCACCGATAGAGGGATAAACGATGTTCAATCAGGAGTATGATCTAAATCTGAGCGATGAGCACTTCAGAAAGATAAGCCACCTGGCATATCAGCTGACAGGCATCCGGCTACACGATAAAAAGGATCTGGTCAAATCCCGTCTGATGAAAAGAATAAGAGCTCTCGGTTTGAGAGGTTTCTCCGAGTATATGGAGTACCTTGAAAGCGATCTCCTCCAAAGGGAGTTGCCGATCATGCTCGACGTGCTGACCACAAATAAGACGAACTTCTTCCGTGAACCCAAACATTTCGAATTTCTCCGTCAGAGGGTAATACCGGAGATGGAGAAACTCAAGAGAATGCGGATTTGGAGTGCGGGGTGCTCCTCAGGCGAGGAGCCCTTTTCTATCGCCATTACGCTTATAGAGGGTATATCAGACATCAGCAGGTGGGATATCAAAATATTGGCGACGGATATCTCGCTCAGAATGCTAGCCATAGCGCGCGAAGCTACTTATGAGTTGTTGAAATTGGAGAATATTCCCCATGAGATCATCAGTAAATATTTCTCTCGCTCCAAGGGGGAATCGGGAATTTGCTATAAGGTAAAGGATGAGATCAGATCGATGGTTCGATTCGCCCGGTTGAATCTGATGGAGAGCTGGCCCATGAAAGGCCCCTTTGATGTGATCTTCTGTCGTAACGTCATGATTTATTTCGATGATCCCACGCGTGAAAGGCTGATCAACCGCTTTTGGAGATTGCTGAGGCCGGGTGGATATCTCTTCGTAGGGCACTCGGAAAGCTTAACTTCTCTGGAGCATCCATTCCAATACGTTCAACCTGCCGTCTATCGAAAGATATGAGGTGCTGAGTTGAAACATATCGTAGGGGTGGCTGATATGAAGATATCAGATAGGAGAGGTGACATATTGATAACTTATGCCCTTGGAAGCTGCTTAGGGATCGCTATATACGACCCTGAAGCGTGTGTAGGAGGGTTGTTACATGTCATGTTGCCTCTCTCCACCATCGATCCGGAGAAAGCAACTAGAAATCCGTTTATGTTCGTGGATACCGGCGTGCCCAAACTATTTATAGAATGCTATAAGGCCGGCGCTAAAAAGGAAAGACTGCAGGTTAAGGTAGCAGGAGGGGCCTCCTCCAAAACCGAGGGCGAGGATCTTTTCCAAATCGGGAGAAGGAATTTCATAATACTCAGGAAGCTGTTATGGAGAAACGGTGTGCTGCTCAGCTCCTATGATGTGGGAGGAACCCTCTCCAGAACCATGTCCCTCGAGATAGGAACTGGAAGGGTTACGGTGAAGGCCGATGGCATCACAAGGGTACTGTAAATAGGGGTGTGAGGATGGCTCTTAATATCTTGGTGGTGGATGACAGCTCAGTGATGAGATCTATAATCATAAAAACCTTACATCTTTGTGGCTTGCCGCTGGGTGAAATATATCAAGCTGTTAACGGGTTAGAAGGACTGCAAGCCCTGGAGGAGAATTGGATTGATCTAGCTCTAGTCGATATAAATATGCCTGTTATGGATGGGGAAGAGATGATAGAAAAGATACGTCGGAAACCTGATATAGCAGATCTGCCGATTATCGTCATCTCCACTGAGAGCAGTCGAAAACGGGTGGAAGCATTAAGGCGAAAATGTGATGGGTTCGTTCATAAACCGTTTACACCCGAGGAACTCAGAAAGGCTATCATGAAAGTTATAGGGGGACTAAATGAAGGAGAAGGTGGAGGATATACTTTACAGGTCAACGGTCCGGATTTTTGAGGACATCGCTTTTATGCTGCCTAACATGGAGCTTAATGAGCAGCAGATGGGGGCTTCTGTGGAAGTTGCCGTCGCTGTGGATTTCTGCGGGCCGTTCAACGGCAAACTGGTGGTGCGTATCAGCAACAGCCTACTGCCTATCCTCGCCGCTAATATGCTTGGTGAGGGGGAACCGCCGTGTAGGAGCGAGCAGCTGGATGCCTTACGGGAGGTAGCAAATATTATATGCGGCAATTTGCTACCAGCTCTTACGGGAACTAAGGAGGTATTTCGCCTTAGCGCTCCATCCTTGATCTCTTCAAGGGAACCTCTCGATCACCCAAACGATATTCCTGTGGCGGAGGCGAGGATAGGAATAGATGAAGGGAGAGTTGAGGTGGTGCTGTTCATAGAAGATAAGGAGGTAGACCGATGATCCGTGTGCTGGTGGTGGATGACTCAGCGGTCATCCGTAAGATATTAAGCAATGAGCTATCAAGGTATGACGATATCAAGGTGATCGGCACGGCCATCGATCCCTATGTGGCCCGTGATAAAATCGTCAGGTTGCATCCCGACGTCGTCACACTCGATATTGAGATGCCTAGAATGGATGGACTCTCCTTCCTAGCTAAGCTGATGAAATACCATCCCGTTCCCGTTGTGATCGTTAGCTCTCTCGCTCCAAGGAACAGCGAAACCGCTTTAAAAGCCCTTGAACTGGGAGCCATAGATGTCGTAGCAAAACCGGGATCGGTATACTCCGCTCCCGATATCTCCAGGCTGGTCAACGCCATTCGCGCGGCCGCTTCAGCCAAATTACCGAAGCAGACCGTTCAGACATCGAGATATCCCGTGAAGATAGACCTGCCCCGTGAAATTCAGACCACTCATAAGGTGATCGCCATAGGGGCATCAACGGGCGGTACAAAAGCTATAGAGGTGGTGCTCAAGGACTTCCCCCGATCTGCTCCGGGGACGGTGATCGTCCAGCATATGCCCGAGTATTTCACTGCTAGCTTCGCACAAAGGCTTAATCGAATCTGCCAGATAGAGGTGAGGGAAGCCCGTGATGGCGATAGCGTGGTGCCTGGGGTGGCTTTGATAGCTCCAGGGGGTAAACATATGGTTTTGAAACGCAGCGGGGCGAAATACCTGGTTCGAGTAAAGGACGGTCCTCCGGTTCATTATCAGAAACCCAGTGTGGAAGTGCTGTTTCAATCCGTCGCTATGAACGCGGGAAGAAATGCCATCGGGGTGCTGCTAACAGGGATGGGGGCTGATGGGGCGAAAGGGTTATTGGCGATGCGCCAAAGCGGAGCATATACCATCGCTCAAGATGAGGAGAGCTGTGTCGTGTTTGGCATGCCGAAGGAGGCGATAAAACTCGGCGCCGCCGATGAGATACTGCCGTTACAGAATATCACCCGGAGGATCTTTGAGGTTCTTCTCAACAATCAATCATAACATCGTGGAGAGGTGAAAAGATGAGGGCAGAATATATAAATCCATTCGTCGCCGCTTTGGAGAACTTCTGCGAGATGATGCTTGACTGTAAGGTGGAGAGGGGAAAACTAAAGCTAGCAAACTCCGCCTTGGAGATTGAACATCCCGAGGTGGATCAAGCTTTCGCGAAGTATGACATCACTGCCTTGATAGGATTGTCGGGAAAAGCACGGGGAACAGTAGCTCTGTTGTTTCCCGCCAAGACAGCCCTGATGATAACAAGGCGATTTCTGGAAACGGACAAGATATTCAAGATAGATGACACCGTCATAGATGCCGTCGCTGAGATGGTCAATATAGTTGCGGGCAGCGCAAAAAGACAACTATCCGATGAGCTTGGACTGATCAAGCTCAGCTTGCCGACGGTGGTCCGAGGACGGAACTTCGAGATCAAGTATCCAACGGGTTCCGTCTGGCTTCAGATCCCTTTTAACTCAACCTTAGGCCCTTTCTTCATGCAGGTATCATTTGAGAAGATAGATGAATAAAGAAAGGGGTGCTGAGATGAAAATCCTAATCGTTGATGATTCAACGACCATGCGCCGGATAATTAAGAACCTGCTCATCAAGTCAGGATATAGCGATATCCTGGAAGCTGGGGATGGGCAGGAAGCTTTAGAGGTTCTAGAGGGCAACACCGACGTGGGATTAATTCTCACAGATTGGAACATGCCCAAAATGACGGGCATCGATTTTGTCAAGAAAGTAAGAGGAGATGAACGCTTCGGCAGAGTGCCTATAATTATGGTGACCACCAATGCGTCAAAGATGGAGATAATCCAGGCTATCGGAGCAGGGGTTAACAATTATATCGCCAAACCATTTACCCCTGGAACTATCAAGGATAAGATCGAGCAAACTCTGAAGCAGATGGCGAGTTGATGGATCTCCAGCCCTCTCAGATAAAACTGAGGAGGGCTGGATTAAGAAAAATGGGACGAGGAGGGCGGAATGGATATCGAACGAACATTACCGCGGTCGATCGGAATGATATTTAATGCCATTCATAACGCCTTCGACCTCCAATCGGTGGCCAAAGGCGCTGTTGAGGCGATGGTGCATTATAACCACTCACCTTCAGTTGGGATCTTTCTATATGAGGAAGGAGCACCCCACTTAAAGCTCCTGTGCGCCGGAATTAACGAGAAAATCTTACAGATGGAGACCGAATTACCTATGGGGAAAAGCTTAAGTGGATTAGCCGTCAGACGAAGGGAAATCATAAGCTGTGAAGATCTGAGGAGTGATCAACGGATTGACCCGGAGATTCTAAAGGCGCTTCTAAAAGAGGGTTTTGTCAGCGCCGTATCGGTCCCATTGCTCTATCGAAACCGAACGGTGGGAGCCATGAGTTTAATCTTTAAGGAGAGATATGTCTTAACGGAAAGCGAGCGGGAGATCCTTCTCATGATCGGTAAAGCGATAGGGCTGGCGCTCGCCAACGCTCAACATACGGTTCGCCTCGAATCAGAGATCAACGAGCGGAAACGGGCGGAAGAGGAAAAGGAAAAGCTACAGAAGCAGCTATTTCAAGCTCAGAAGATGGAATCGATCGGCAGATTGGTCAGTGCTATAGCCCACGATTTCAACAACATGCTTATCCCGATAATCGGCTATGCCAATGTTCTGCTTAAAAGCTTCCCGGTGGATAGTCAACTCCTGCAACATGCTAGAGCGATCAAAGAAGCGGCAGATCGAGCTGCAACCCTTACAAAACAGCTTCTGGTCTTCAGCCGCGGGCAAAGGTTTAAAATGGGAATATTGAATCCAAATCTGGTGATCCTCGGCATGGAAAACATGCTGAGACGATTAATCGGTGAAGACGTTGAACTGATCCTCTCCCTCGAACCTAATTTAAGGCTGGTGAGAGCCGATAAAGGACAGATCGAGCAGATCATCATGAACCTAGTTGTAAATGCCAGGGACGCCATGCCTCAGGGGGGGAAAATCGTAATCAAAACCGAAAACGCCGATATCGATGATGAGTATTGCAGACTTCACGCTGAAGCTCGCCCCGGAGAATTCATCCGATTATCAGTTGAAGATACGGGCATCGGAATGGATGAAAAAACGATACATCATATCTTCGAGCCGTTTTTCACCACGAAAACCCAAGGGACCGGACTCGGGTTGTCCATTGTCCATAGGATCGTCAAACAGCATAACGGTTGGATAAACGTCTATAGCGAACCGGGATGGGGTTCGGTGTTTAAAATATACCTACCCACCTTGTCAAGAATGAACATGAAACCTGATGAAGATAAGAAAGAGATATCGTCTGAAAATCTCCAGGGCAATGGTGAAAAGGTCCTCGTGGTGGAAGATGAAAGCGCAGTGCGTAGATTCGCTGTGGATGTGCTTCGTGATAATGGTTATCGCACCTTCGATGCTCATAACACGGAGAAAGCTCTGAGATTGTTCCTAAGAAGGAGAGGGGATTTCCATCTCATCTTCAGCGATGTCATTTTACCCGATGGGACAGGCCTTCGATTAGTGGATAAGCTTCTCGATTATAAACCAGGCCTTAAGGTGTTATTGAGCAGCGGATATCCGGATGAAAGGTTACAGTGGAAGGCTATCACCGGTAAAAATTTCATCTTCCTGCAAAAACCTTATACCTCCATCGAGCTGCTTAAGGCCGTTAAGGAGGCCTTAGTTGACAAGTCCGGGAAAATCAAGGTAGAATCATCTTCCATAGCCATTGAGTGAAAGGGGAGATGAGAGATGGAACTGAAATTATGGTATGATAAACCGGCCGAGAAATGGGTGGAGGCCATCCCCATCGGCAACGGCCGGCTGGGAGCGATGGTCTTCGGCCGAACGAAGGGGGAGAGAATCCAGTTTAACGAGGATACGATATGGGACGGTAAACCGCATGACTATACCCACAAGGGGGCCGCTAAATACCTGCCGGTCATCCGCGGCCTCCTCTTTAACGGCAAGCAAAGGGAGGCGGAAGAGCTCGCCATGAGGGAGTTCATGAGTATCCCCCTGCGCCAAAAATCATATCAGCCCTTCGGTGATCTTTGGATCGACTTCCACACGGACGGTGAGATACGTGATTACCGCCGCGAGCTGGACCTCGACTCAGCGCTGGTCACCGTGAGCTATAGGACCGGAGATGTCCACTACAGAAGAGAGATCTTCGCCAGCGCTCCGGATCAGGCCATCGTGATCCACATCGAAGCGGATAAACCCGGTAGGGTAACCTTCGCGGCTTCGATGAGCAGCCCTCATAAGGGATGGATCACGAGATCGGTCGGTGAAGATCAACTCGCCCTCAGAGGTAAGGTGGAGGACGGCGCCATCCGATTCGAAGCGCGCCTTATGGCGAAAGCAAAGGGCGGAAGGATGAAGGTCACGGACGAAGGGATGAAAATAGAAGGGGCGGATTCGGCGACGCTGATTTTGGTCGGGGCTAGCAGCTTCGTAAGTTATAAGGATATCAGCGCCAATCCGACGGAGAGATGCAACAGCTACATCGACGCTCTGAAGGATAAGGGATACGAGGAGCTTAAAAGGGCGCACCTGGAGGATTATCGCAGGCTGTTCCGAAGGGTCACTTTCGACCTGGGAGCAGCTCCGGTCAATAAGCCCACAGATCAAAGGATTAAGGAGTTCGACGGGAGGAACGACCTACATCTCGTCGTGCTCTACTTCCAATTCGGCCGCTACCTGATGATCTCCGGATCTCGTCCCGGCTGCCAGCCGTTGAACCTGCAGGGGATCTGGAACGAGAGCAAAGATCCGCCTTGGGGGAGCAAATACACGACGAACATCAACACAGAGATGAACTACTGGCCGGCTGAGGTGACCAATCTATCGGAATGTCATCTGCCCCTCTTCGATCTGATATCCGATGTGGCTGAGACGGGAGCGAGGGTGGCAAAGGAGCATTATGACTGCCGTGGATGGGTGTTACATCACAACACCGATCTATGGCGAGGTGCCGCTCCGATCAACGCCTCCAATCACGGAATATGGGTGACGGGCGGAGCTTGGCTGTGCCAACATCTATGGTGGCATTACGAGTTCACGGGCGATCTGGAATTCCTCAGGGAGAGGGCCTATCCCCTGATGAAGGGCGCGGCTCTGTTCTTCGTCGATTTTCTCATTGAAGATCCCAAAACCGGATGGCTGATCAGCACGCCGTCCAACTCTCCCGAGCAAGGGGGCTTGGTGGCTGGGCCGACGATGGATCATCAGATCATTCGCGATCTTTTCAGCAACTGTATCCGGGCCAGCGAGATACTCGGAGTCGATGAGGACCTTCGGAGGAAACTGACGGAGCTGAAGAAGCGGATAGCGCCGAACCAGATCGGAAGATACGGACAGCTCCAGGAGTGGCTCGAAGACAAGGACGATCCCGACAATCACCATCGTCATGTCTCCCATCTTTGGGGGGTATATCCCGGCTGTGAGATCACGCCTCGCGGAACCCCTGAGTTGTGTGAGGCGGCGAAGAAGTCGCTGGAGTTTAGAGGAGATGGCGGCACGGGATGGAGTAAGGCCTGGAAGGTGAATCTATGGGCTAGATTTGAGGACGGGGATCACGCTTATAAACTCCTGACGGATCTGATCAACTCCTCCACCTACCCTAACATGTTCGACGCCCATCCGCCTTTTCAGATAGATGGGAATTTCGGCGGAACGGCCGGGATAGCCGAGATGCTACTGCAGAGCCATACCGGGGAGATATCGCTCCTGCCCGCCTTGCCCAGAGCGTGGCCGTCCGGCAAGATCACCGGCCTGCGTGCGCGCGGCGGATTTGAGGTCGATATAACATGGAAGGATGGCAAGCTGGTAAAGGCGGTTATCAGATCACCTGGGGGAAATGAGCCGAGGATAAGATGTGGCGTGCCGGTCCAGATCACCCGTAGAGAGCCAAAGGAAGGAGAGCCTATAGAATATATAGTCACCGCTACTTCCTAATACGTTCAATTTACCCCTGTGGCTTTTTGTGTTAGCGGCGATCAGTATGATCTCCTAGAGGCTGTTGATACTGTCCCACCGCAAAGCAGGAGTCGTATCACGCAGCTGTGATGCGGAGAGGAACTGTAGATGTGGAAAGGCGGATGCCTTCGGCGCGGCATTAGCCTATAGCC
>CAZHVH010000104.1:0-9599 GCA_964535855.1 uncultured bacterium | reverse complement strand
GACTACAAATGACGGTTGAGCTGTGGACGCAATGGGAATAAGAGCGAATCGGATAAATAACATCATCAACGGAGGTAGGTGATGTTGAAGGGGTGTGCGGTTTTAAGTTTGTTATGTCTCTTCGCCCTGACGGTCTGTCATGCCGATGAGAGCAAGATTAAGCTCGAAGAGGTGGTGGTGACGGCGACCAGATCGCAGGAGAGGGCGATCGAGACGCCCGCCTCGGTGGAGGTGGTGGGCCGCGATCTTATCGCTCGCATCGGCGCCCCGACGATCGACAAGGCCGTGGAGGATCTACCGGGCGTCTACCTTAAGAGGTCGAAGGGCCTTTCGGATATAATGCCCACCGTCAGCATGCGGGGGTTTTACGGATCGGATCGAAATCTGATCCTGATTGACGGTCTGCCAGCGCCGAAGGGATGGAGCTGGAGCAGACTCCCCTCCGCGTCCATCGGGAGGATCGAGGTTGCAAAGGGGGCGTTTTCAGCCCTATACGGCGAACGCGCTATGGGAGGGGTGGTCAATCTGATCACCGTTCGACCACATCAACCGACGTTGAAGGTGGACCTCTCGGCGGCGGAACGAGGCACAAAGGTCTACGAGATATCCTTAGGCGACGGAAACGAGAAAGTAGGATGTTTGCTCTCGGCGGTCAAGCGCAGAACCGATGGATACCCGACCATCCCCGTCCTCGCTAAACCCTATAAGGGCAAAACCGAGCCGAAGGGTGAGGTGATAGGGTTCGAGGAGACAAAGGACAGGAAGGGAAATACGGTCTATCTGGTCGGTGATACGGGCAAGAACTGGTATAAAGACGAAAGCTATAACCTCAAATTGGACTGGAAGCCGAACGGGGAAAACCGCCTGAGCTTTAAGCTATGGCACTGCGATTTCAACTACGGATATCAGGGCGGCGAGAGCTATCTGAAGGATGCCCAGACCCTATCCGCGGTCCGGTCCGGCGTGTTTAAACTCAAGGGATCGAACGTCAAGGTAAAGGTGTCCGAGACTCAATTCACCTCCAGTTACGGAGGCGAGCCGGTCGATATGTTCGGGGCATCGTTCAAACACAGCCTTGGAGAGAAAGGCGAGGTGGGATTGATAGCGGAGTGGGACAGAACCGAGCATTGGTGGGTCTCGCCAAGCGGCAGTTACACCTCGTCGCCGGAGAGAAACCTGAGGATCGAGATACACTCCGCTTTAAGGGAGATCATACCTCGCTCGAAACTTAACGTGGGAGCCGATCTCAGGGAGGGAAAGGTCGACGCGAAACGGTGGACTCTGGAGAACTGGCTGGATAGATCGAGCGCATCTAGATTGAACCTCCAGACCAAGGGAAAAGTCGTCTCGGCCGGAATCTACGCTCAGGAGGAGCTCATGCTGATGGGAAAAAAACTGAAGCTGTTTCTGGGTGGAAGGTTGGACGTGTGGAAGGTGAAGGACGGATACAACAGGGAATGGCGGGATAAGGAGAAGAGGTATATCGAAGACGAGTTCGATGAGAGAAGCGAAATGACCTTCTCTCCTAAGGCATCGGTTGTATACAACCCGGACGATGTCACCTCCCTCAGGGCGTCGATCGGCTCATCCTTCAGGGGGCCGGAGGTGGGAGACCTTTATAAGAGCTGGTATTTCTGGGGAAGGCTGTATCTGTGTAACCCGGAGCTCGGACCTGAAAGGGGATATTCGGCCGAGATGGGCATAGATCGAAAGATAGGCGATCTACTGCGAGCCAGGGCGACGCTGTTTTATAACAGGATGAAGGATCTGATCTACTACAGGTCGTTCTCCGATGAGGAGGTGAAGGCGTATAACGAACGACATGGCACCTCCTACAAGAGGATCAAAAGGAAGGAGAACGTAGCCTCCGCCGAGAGCAAAGGCGTGGAGCTGGGGGCGAACCTCAAACCTATCGGAGGTATCTCGCCCTTCCTCACCCTCACCTATACCCATACCGAGGTGCTGGAGAACCCCGCTAATCCCGACTCGGTCGGCAAAAGGCTTCCACGTATCCCCGATCTCATCTGCAGCGCCGGATTCGATCTGAACCGCTCGCCTCTGAGCGGTCGGATTACGGCCAGATATGTGAGCAAGGCGTATACCGAGGACGACAACTCGGACGTGGAAAGCGGCGTCTACGGGGTTTACGATCCGCATTTCGTCGTGGATCTCTCCCTATCGTGCTCGATAACCGATCGCACCTCGATAACTCTGGCGGTGGAGAACCTGTTGAACGAGGAGTATTACCAGCATTATAAGGCGCCTGGGCGAACGATCTGGATGAAGCTAAGCAGGGAGATCAGATGATCAGGCTTCTGTGCCTCACCCTCCTACTGATGGCGGCTCAGGGGGAGGGAGCCCTCCTGAGCCGCGTCGTTCTCCTCAACGGCGACGCGGCCGAGATCATATGTGCCTTGGGCGCCGAGGGGAGGGTCGTGGGCGTATCGCACGAGATACTTAAATGCCCCGAACTCGCCCTTAAGCTCTCCGGCAAACCCTCCGTCGGAAGATGGAACTCGCCGAATTTAGAGCTCACCGCCTCCCTCAAGCCGGACGCCGTGATAGCCTACAGCAGATGGCCCGATTCGAGGTTGGAGGAGGGGCTAAACCCGCTTGGCATAAGGGTGATGAGGATCGACTGCTACAAGCTCGATAAGCTCACAGGGGATATAAAGCGGTTGGGTGAGATGTTCGGTAAAAGGGAAAAGGCTGAGGAGATGATCCAATTTATAGGTGCCAAGCTCAAACTGGTAAGGGAGGGGGTGAAGCGCATCCCGCCTAAAGAAAGGGTGAAGGTTTACGTGGAGAGCTATTCAGACTATGTATCGGTGGCAAGAGGATCGGGCGGAGCTCAGTTGTGCGAGGCGGCGGGCGGGATGAACATAGCCGCCGATCAACCCGTCCCATATCCCCGTCTGAGCCCCGAATGGGTGTTGAGGGAGAACCCACAGGTGATAGTCAAGGCCGTCTCCAGGGGAAGGGTGAAGGTGGGCTACGGAGTCGATGACGCGGCTCCCCTCAGGGATCTATGGCGTGAGATCACGTCTCGTCCCGGATGGGATGAGATCGACGCTGTGAGAAACGGAAGGGTATATCTGATCTCGGCCGACATCTGGACCGGACCCAGGGCTTTCGTAGGCGTGTGTTATCTGGCGAAATGGTTTTACCCGAAGCGGTTCGGTGACCTCGAACCGAGAAAAATACACGAGGAATATCTGAGGAGGTTTCTGGGGGTCAAGCTTAAGGGGATATTCGTCTATGAAGGGAAGTGAGCTCTATTCGAGATATAGGTCACGCAGGATCCACCTTTTAGTAGTGATTTCCGTGGCGCTACTTCTCACCATTCTCATCTCCCTCTCACTTGGCGCCGTATCGATCGGGTTGAAGGAGCTGCTCCGAATTCTCCTCGGCGGCGGCGATGGAATGGAGAGGGCGATCGTGTGGGAGATGAGGATGCCGAGGGTGACGATGGCGATCCTGGGAGGGGCGTGTTTGGCCCTTTCAGGCGCGGCCATACAGGGGATACTGCGTAACCCACTAGCCAGCCCGTTTACGCTTGGGGTGGCCAGCGCCTCGGGCTTCGGTGCGGCTTTAGCGATAACGTTAGGGGCGGGATTGATAGGGTGGGGCAGGTATCTGATCGTCATAAACGCCTTCACCTTTGCCCTTCTCGCCTCCGCCATCGCATACGGCGTGGCCCGTCTGAAAGGCGCCTCCTCCAATTCCATGATCCTATCCGGGGTGGCGGTCATGTATCTGTTCTCATCCCTCACCTCCATACTCCAATATCTGGGTATGAGAGAGGACGTCCATGCCGTGGTCTTCTGGCTGATGGGAAGCCTGAACGGGATGCGGTGGTGGAAGGTTGGAGCCGTCCTCATCGCTTTCATTCTCTCCGCTCCGATACTGATCTCGAAAAGCTGGGAGATGAACGCCATGCTCAGCGGAGATGAGGTGGCCATGAGTCTGGGCGTGGACGTCAAAAGGCTGAAGCTGATCTCCACAGCCCTCTCATCGCTCATGACCGCCACGGTCATCTCCTTCACCGGAACGATCGGGTTCATCGGCCTTGTGGCCCCTCACATAGCGAGGCTGCTGATAGGGGCTGAACATTCGCTCCTCTTTCCCACGAGCGCCCTGACGGGAGCTCTTCTCCTGCTGGGTGCCGATACCATCTCGAGGTTGCTGTTGGCGCCGAGTGAGATACCGATAGGGATCACCACATCCCTCATCGGCATACCCTTTTTCCTTTACCTGCTGATGAGGAGAGGACGACGATGAGACTTCTCGTCGATAAGCTCAGCTTCAGCTATAGCGGGAGACCGGTGCTGGAGGAGATCAGCTTCGAGGTGGAAAATGAGATGGCAGCCGTGGTGGGGCCGAACGGCTCAGGTAAAACGACCCTCCTGAAATGTTTGGGGGGAATGTTAAACGGGAGAGGCGATATCTGGATCGAGATCGACGGAGGAAAGCTGAACTTGAGGAGATTGTCAAAGCGCATGATCGCAAGGCTCGTCTCCTTTCTGCCACAAGATGGCGAGGAGAGGATGCCGCTGAGATCGCTTGAGGTGGTGTTGATCGGTAGGTATCCGCATAAGGGATTCGGTTTGAAACCGGGCGATGAGGAGATTGAGGCCGCGATGGAGGCGTTGAGAATGGTGAAGGCCGAGCATCTGGCCATGCGCAGGTTCGACGAGCTGAGCGGTGGTGAGCGCCAGAAGGTGAGAATCGCACGCGCCCTCGCCCAGCAGCCGAGGCTGATGCTGCTGGATGAGCCGCTTAACAACTTGGATCTCAGACATCAGATCGAGGTGATCTCGCTCCTCAGGCGCCTCAAGAGTGAGAGGCGTCTCTCCATCATCCTCGTTCTGCACGATCTGAATTTCGCCTCTTTCGCCGACAAACTCCTGATGTTGAGGGGGGGAAGGCTGATCGGATCGGGCCCTCCCCAACAGCTCCTCACCCCGGATACGATAGCCCAGCTTTTCGATGTTGAGGTCGATATGGCGGAGGTGGGGGGGAGACGCTTTATAATACCGATCGCTCATATCGTTGCTGAGTGTGGTGGAGATCTTGAAACTAGCAGCCATAGCTGAAAAGCGTCATTTATAGTCACTTGTAGTCATTTATGGCCATTTTAAATGACGGCGAAGCCAAATGACCCAATGACTCAAATGACCAAGCTGCGAACGACAGATGATCGGTCAGGAAGGAATGCTACACTTAAGGGGAATAAGAGCAATGCTGAGATCCACTTGAGGAGGTGTTTCACATGTCGAAGGGGAAGGGGGTTTTCAAGTTAGCCGCCGTTATAGGGTACTCAGGCAGCGTGCTCAGGCTTTTCGCCGAGGCGTGGGAATCCCTCCGAAAAGAGGGTTACGGGATCGAGCTGAGGGCCGTTACCCCCAGATCGACGATCGACTGGGAGGAGTTCATCTCGTATGCACAAGGGGCCGATGCCCTCCTGTTTTACGGCTCCTCTTCCTTTGAACGGATCGATGAGCTGTCGAAGGGCAAACCGGATAGAATCGTCGTCTCGTTCGGGGAAGGGGGGATCGAAGGCAACGTACACCCGTCGGCCGCCCTTGAGGCCGAGAGATATTACAAGTTCGGAGGCATTCGAAACCTGAAGAACCTGATTCTTTTCCTAGGGAAGCTGGCAGGATGGGATTTCCAACCTGCTCCTCCTGAACCCATCCCCTGGCAGGGGATATATCATCCCCAGTTGGGCGTGTTCGCATCGAGGGAGGAGTACGAGAAGGTCTATCCGCTAAAAGCAAGGGTCGGGCTGCTCTTCTACAGATCGCAGTGGGAAAACGGCGACACCGCGACGGTGGATTTGCTCGTTCATAAGTTGGAGGGGGAGAAGATAGGGGTGGTGCCGGTCTTCAGCTACAGCATGAGCGATCCGAGGCTGGGAATACCGGGTAACGAGGAGGCGTTGAAGCTGCTCGAGGGATGCGATCTGATCCTCAACCTCCAATCTTTCACCCTCCTGAGGGGCGATCTCACCCCGCTTGAGAAATTAGACGTCCCGATTCTGCAGGGGATAAAGGAGTACTACAAGAGCGAGGAGGAGTGGAGGGCGGACCCTCAGGGGATCAGCCCGATGAGCCAGGTGATGTCAGTCGCCCAGCCGGAGATCTCCGGGACGATCGAGCCGATCCTGATCAGCGCCAAGGTGGAGGTGAGCGAACCCAGGATCAAGGGAAACTATGCCCTGCAGATGCCGATAGGGGACAGGGCGGATCTGATCGTGAGACGGATCAAAGGATGGCTGACACTACAGCGTAAGCCGATACCTCAACGCAGGATCACCTTCGTCCTACATAATGCCCCATGCAAGAGCGTTGAAGCTACAGTCGGGAGAGGATACGGCCTGGACACGCTTGAAAGCCTCGTCAGGGTCATGAGGGCGATGAAGGAGATGGGATACAGGGTTGAGGGAATTCCCGAATCGGGCGAGGATCTGGTGAGGATGATACTGGATCGGAAGGCGATCTCCGAGTTCAGATGGACCACAACGGATGAGATCGTCTCTAAAGGCGGCGTGCTGGAGCATATCGACGCTCAAAGATATGAGAGATGGTTCGACTCACTGCCCAAATCGGCGCAAAAGAAGGTGATCGAAAGCTGGGGCGATCCTCCGGGAGAGGCGATGGTGTATGAGGGGAAGATACTCGTGACCGGATTGAACTTCGGCAACGTGAACGTGATCCTCCAACCCAAAAGGGGATGTGCCGGGGCGAAATGCGATGGCAAAGTATGTAAGATACTACATGATCCCACCCTTCCCCCACCGCATCACTGGCTCGCCACCTATATGTGGATAGCTCAGAACTCCGACCTCGTCGTCCATGTCGGGACACACGGCGCTCTGGAGTTCCTGCCCGGCAAAGGCGTCGGATTGGCTCAGGAGGATTTCCCCGAGATCTCCATCTCCGACAAACCTCACCTCTACATCTACACGATCTCCAATCCCCCGGAGGGGATCATCGCCAAGCGCAGGAGTTACGCAACCCTCATCGACCATCTCATCCCGACCATTTCACCCTCGGGCCTTTATGACGATCTGGAGGAGATCGACGGGCTTTTGAGACAATATGAGGACGCCCGAAGGACGGAGGATGACGCCAGAATGAAGGTGCTGGAGCGACAGATAACCGATCTGGCCCTGAAGGCGAACCTGATCGAGGGGGAAGAGGAATTTGAGGAGATAAGGGAGAAGCTTCACTCCAGGCTGACGTTGATGCGCGAGACGATGATCCCTTATGGGCTCCACATCCTCGGCGAGCCACCTCAAGGGGATGAGCTGGTGGACATGCTCGTCTCCATCCTCCGGTTCGACGGAGATGTGCCCTCGATAAGGAGGGGAATCATAGAGGTAGAGGGCGGGAATTATGATGAAGTACTTCAAGATCCGTCCTCCGGCAAGTTCCTGGATGAGGCGACGGAGAAGGCTCGGAAGCTGATGAAGCTCGCTCTGGAAAGGGGCACGGACGGGGGGATAATCGAGGAAACCCTCCAGGTGAGGAACCCCGGGGCGATCGAAGTTCTACGGAGGACGGTGGAGTACGGCCTGGAGGTGGCTAGGGAGCTGGAGGCGACGAGGAGGGAGATATCACAGCTTCTGCGCGGCATGAACGGCGAGTACATCGAGCCCGGAGCGTCGGGCAGCCTGACGCGCGGCAGAGTGGAGGTTCTGCCCACGGGAAGGAACTTCTACGGAGTCGATCCATGGAGGGTTCCCACGCCCGCGGCCATTGAGGTCGGCCAACAGCTTGCCGAAAAGCTCCTGCACAGATACCTGCATGAGGAGGGCGAGTACCCCGAATCGGTCGGGATGGTTTTGTTCTCAATGGACGTCTTCAGGGCCGATGGGGAGGAGGTCGCTCAGATACTCCATCTGTTAGGGGTCAAACCCAGGTGGGATAAAGGAGGAAGGGCGCGCGGGATCGAGATCATTCCGCTTCAGAAACTAGGCAGGCCGCGCATAGACGTCACCGTGAGATTAAGCGGCATAATGCGCGATACCCTCCCGCACATATGGGAGATGATAGACGAGGCCGTAAGGGCTGTATCCTGTCTGGATGAGCCGCCGGAGATGAACTATATCAGGAAACATAAGCTTGAGGCGATGGAGAGGGGGTTATCGGAGAGGGAAGCCACCTTCAGGGTGTTCGCCGCTCAGCCCGGAAGCTACGGAGCAGGCGTGAACTATGCCGTCGAGGCCTCAGCTTGGGAGAATGAAGAGGATCTTAGGGACGTATACGTCGATTGGGGCGGATATGCTTACGGCAAGGACGTCTACGGCCAGCCCGCACACAAGTCCTTCGCCTTCAACCTGTCCAAGGTGAAAGTCTCCTTTAACAAGCTGGAAAGCGATGAGCATGATCTGCTGGGCTGCTGCTGCTACTTCGCCTACCAGGGCGGGATGACCGCCGCCGTCAAATCCATATCGGGCGAGGATGTGAAAACCTATTGGGGTGATACGCGAGACCCCGATCGGATCGATGTTCGCGACATGAAGGACGAGATAGAAAGGGTGGTGAGAACCAGACTGCTCAATCCTAAATGGCTCGAGGGGATGAGACGACACGGATATAAGGGGGCAGGTGATATCTCATCCAGGGTGGTTCATCTTTACGGCTGGGATGCCACCGCAGGGGTGGTCGAGGACTGGATATACGACGAGATTCAAAGGAGGATCGTGGCCGGGATGAAGGAGTGGTTCATGGAGCACAACCCCTATGCCCTGGAGGAGATCGCCAGGAGGTTGCTCGAGGCTCATAGCAGAGGGATGTGGAACGCCGACGAGGAGAGCCTCGAGGAGCTGAGGGAGATCTACATGGAACTCGAGGGGATCCTGGAGGATGAAGAGCGCAGGGGCGAATTTCAAGGAGGAGATGTGAGGATATTTACGAAGAGGGATGTGGATGAATGGCGGGAGAAGGCTGAGAAGATCGAGGAGTGGAAACGGATGATCTTGGAATGAAAGGGGGAAGAGGACCTTGAACGAGAAAAGGAGGTTCTTCGACGAGGTCTCCCAGGGTTGCGGTATGGACTACTTCAAGGATGACGAGATCCCCAAGCTCAGAAACCATATCTCACTTTGGGGCTTGAGGAGAGGGGATATCGTGCTCGAGGTGGGTTCGGGAACGGGGAGGCTTACGCCCTATCTTTTGGAGATGGTCGGAGACGAAGGGGAAGTTTACTGCCTCGATTTTTCACTGAAGATGCTCCTCAAGGCGAGGGGACGGAAGTTCGTGGGGAGGGTGTGGTTCATTCAGGCCGATGCGATTTCGATCCCTTTTATTAAGGGATGTTGTGACGTCGTCGTGTGTTTCTCCGCCTTTCCTCATTTCTCGGATAAAAGGAAAGCGCTTGAGGAGTTCCACAGGGTCTTAAAGCCTACCGGGAAGCTTGTGATCTCCCACCTTCTGAGAAGAGAAGAGGTAAATGCCCTACACAGAAGGATAGGGGGCGCTATCGGAGATGATATGATCCCACCCGACGAGGAGATGGAGAGGCTCCTTTGCTCGACGGGGTTTGAAGGGTATGATATCATAAATGATGAGAGGGGATATCTGGTTTTAGCA
>CAZHVH010000103.1:8467-9666 GCA_964535855.1 uncultured bacterium | reverse complement strand
TAGATCGCAGTCGGTGCAGGTTGAGGCACGTCTCTTCAACTCCTCCATTTTTTCCCTGACATCTTCCATCTTCAGACCTCCCTTTTTACCCCGTCTATCTGCTCGAGGAGCTTTTCTATGGCGACGTCGAGTTGACTGTCCACGCCCTTCGCCGTCTCGCCGAACTCCCTCTCAACCCAGAAATCGGCCTCTCTGGATCTGCCCTCCAGGCTCTCTCCTGATGTGCTCCAGATCTGAAACCTGGGGATCCTCACTCGGGTGCCGTCTATCAGGGTCACGTTCCAAGTCCAGATGACAGCTCCGGCCGTGGGCGTTCCGACCGTCTTGCCTAAATTCAGCCTGCGAAACCCCTCGGTGAACATCTCGGCATTGCTGCCCGAATGCTCGTTATGAACGAGGATGACGGGTTTGTCCAATATCCTGTTGCCTGCAAGATTGGTCGACCAGTATATAGCCCTATCCCTGAATTTCGAAAGCGTGTATCCTCTCCGCAGCAGGACATCGAGGATAAACGAGGCGATATGACCTCCGCCGTTGTATCGAACATCCACAATCACGCCCTCCTTGGCATGTGTTTCGACGTCCAGATCGACCAGGAACTGCATGTAGCTGGGATAATCCATCGCCCGGATATGGACGTAACCAAGTCTACCGTCGCTTTTGCGATGTACATATTCGGCGTTCCTACGCACCCAGTATCGATACTCCAGATTTTTCATCCTGCCGTAATTCACTGGCTGAACGATGATTCCCCGTGCGCCATCGAGCGATGGGCTTTCATTGACCTTCACGAAAACCCTCCTGCCCGCTTTCCTGTAAAGCAGCTCCTCGAGACAGACTCCTCTTTCGATCTTAACCCCGTCGATCTCCACTATGTAATCGCCGACCTTAGGCGGGTTTTCCGCCAAAGCCATCGGCCCCTGGGGGATTATCTCCGATATTCTGAGGTATCCCTCCTCCTCCAGGACGTCCCTGTCGAAATGAACTCCTAGGAAGGCATCGTTATTCGAGCCTCCACCTCCAAAAGCCCCTGTATGTGACGCGTTAAGCTCACCCATCATCAGCGATAGGAGCTCTATCAGATCATCCCGCGTCATAGCGCCTCGAATCGCCGGCTCAAACCGGTCTCGAACCTCCTGCCAGTTAACGCCGTTGTAGTTCGGATCGAAGAAATCGTCCCTGATCACCGTCCAGGCTTG
>CAZHVH010000103.1:0-8367 GCA_964535855.1 uncultured bacterium | reverse complement strand
GCGTTCAGCCTCGGGGAGGTTATGAAGGAGAGACGATGCTTTATCTCATCAAACTCCACCTCAACTTTCGGAGGCTCATCCTTATTTTCCCCCTCTTTTTTCTCCTCGACGAACAGCTTATCGAACTCCTCCTCCTTGAACTGAGGCGGTGGAGGGACGAGATCCACGCGGGCGATCTGGGCCTCGGAACGATATTGTCCCGTGTTGAAGAGGATGAACTTCCCGTCCTTCGACCAGGTTATCCCATCACATCGTATGTTGCTCAGAAAGGTTATCTGTCTCGCCTTCTTCTCGCCGAGTCTCTGGAGATAGATGTTGCTGAAATAACGCTCATCCTGTGCCGCAAAGGCTATCCACTGGCCGTCGGGAGACCAGGCGAAATCGGTGGGAGTCGGCACTCCCCAGACGAACTTCGCCTTGATGAAGGGTTGGACCTCGCCGCTTTCCACATCCAGCAGCCTTATCTCATCCCTGCCGTATATGAAGGCGATCTTCTTGCCGTCAGGGGAGAATTTCGGGAGGAACTTCTGCCCCTCCATCTGGGTGAGCCTTCTTTCCTCTTTCAGGGTGAAGTCGTAGAGGAATATCTCGTTATCTCCGAACCTGTCCGAGATATAAACGATCTTCTTGCTGTCGGGACTCCAACTGATATGTCGCTCTACATGATGAGATTCAGTCACCCTGAAAGCGTCCCCGCCCTTTTCGGAGGAGACAGCGAATATCTCACCCCTCACCACGAAGGCTATCTTCTTGGCATCGGGTGAGAGGGCCATCTCGGATATATCGCCCGTGTAGACCTTATGCGATACCGGGACGAACTTCTGATCCGGTCTGAGCTTGATCTCCACGGGCGCAGCTCGGCCGGAGCTCACATCCAAAAGCCATATGCCGAAATCCCTTTCAAACGCTATGAACCGCCCGTCATATGAGATGGTGGGCCTTATCAATCTTCCTTCACTAAAGTCCGTTATCCGTCGGGGTTCCGATCCATCGATCGGCATAAACCATATGTTCTCACATCCGGATCTATCGGAGACGAAGTAAACTCCGCTTCCATCGCCGCTCCACATCGGATACAGGTTTCTTCCCGGGGCGTCTGATATCTTCCTGAAGGATAACGGCCGCTCCTCGGTGAGCCAGATATCGGAGGTGGCGGGCGCGGGGCCCTTGCGCCACCAGTGGGTTCCGTTGTTGTTAAATGCTATCCGCCTACCGTCAGGCGAGACCGCTATGTTGTAGGCGGCCTCGAAGGGTTCCTCAAACAGCTTTATCGGTTCGCCCCCATCTACGGAGACCTTATAGGCCGCTGTGCTTCGGCCGTCGTGAGCCGAGTTGAAATAGATCCATCTTCCATCCGGTGACCAGCAATCCAGCGAATCGTAGGAATCGCTAAAGGTGAGCCTAATCGGATACTCCGGAAGAGGATTGAGACCGGATATATCCCAAGGCATCAGGTATATGTCGCCGTTTCCCGTGCGCTTGGAGACGAAAGCTAGAAAAGCGCCGTCAGGCGAAAATCTGGGTCTCTCATCATAGCCGCCGTGCGATGTGACCGGAGACGCCCCTCCGCCGCTAGATTCCACCACCCATATGTCCCCAGCATACGAGAAAGCTATAAGGGAGCCATCAGGACTGAGAGCCGGCGTGCGAAGATACGGGATAACCTTCATCTGGGGCCTCCTTCAGGAATTTACCCAATTATACTACGTGTGACGGCGCGAGACAAGGTCACCTCAGCGGCATCACGTAGTGTATCTGCTTGGCGATCTCCCGGAATCCGAGCTTCGGGTAGAACTTCTTGCAGATCTCATTCTGCTCCAGCGTCTCTATCCTGACGAACTCCATACCCGATTCCCTCAGGTATCTCAGCGCTTCGCTTATGAGCTTCGATCCGATCCCCCTCCCCTGGTATCTCGGTGTGACGGCGAAGTTCACTATCCTGCCTATCCTCGTCTCCTCATCCACGCGGGTGGTGATATATCCGACCACCTCGTCTTCCACCTCGGCGACGAACACGCCTTTTGGATTGGAGTTGCAGTCATTATCGATATCCCTTGCCTTTCTCTCATACCACCTCCTGCCTGCTATCGGGCCGAAGATGTGTTCTATATTCTGATCTATCGAGACCCCGTCGAAGGCCTCGGCGGTGATCTCCCTAAGCCTTTCCCTGTCCGATTCCCTGAACGGCCTGATCCTCACACCCATCTAATCACCTTTTGCTTCCTTTGGACAGAGTTCGATCGTCCTCTCCATAATTTCCCTCGCGATCCTCACAGCCCTCCCGGCTTCCCTTCCGGATGGTTCTCCATGCGGTAACAATCCCTTTTCCGTCGGATATCTCCCCCTGTAGATGCTATTCAGGAAGGCAGCGTCATCCATTTCGAGCTCCATATCCCATCCCAGCGATTTCACCCTTCCCAGGAGCTCGATTATATCGTGGGTTCTCTCGGGGATCTTCCCACTCTCCAGGATTAGCGCCTTCAGGCATTTTTCAACGCACTGTTGACTGTGGTAACATGCGCCTTTGAACTTTCCATGCTCAAGTAGGATGATGGCCGATTCCAGATCATCCTGGGAATCCCTCAACCATGCTTGGGTGATCTCTCTCATGTATATCACCTTACCCTTTCTCATAACCTCCTCTATAAACGGGCTGCCGATGGAGAGGAGGGATCTCACTTCCTGAGGTGTATAGACGAAGAGGTCCAGAGGTATCAGTCTATCAGACAGGATCTTCTCCACCTCGATCTGTCTTTCGACGGGAGGTTTATCGGTCTCCTTAATGATGAGCAGATCGAAATCACTCCCTTCCCGTTCGTTACCCTCGGCGCGGGAGCCAAAGAGGATTATCCTATCGGGCGAGTAGAGTTCAACCAGTCTCTTTACGACCTCTTCAAGTGAGCTAATCATGTGAAGAACCTCATCGCCTCCCTCAGATTTTTAAGCACGGCGAAGGCCTGGGTGAAATCCTGGGTTTGAGTGTATTCATGTGGAACCGCCAGCACACGCATTATCCCGGCCGCCCTGGCCGACCGGACGCCAGACTCGGAATCCTCCAGGGCGATGCAGTGTCGGGGCTCAACCTCGGCCATCTGAGTTGCGAGTATGTAGACATCAGGAAAGGGTTTCTGCCGCCTGACCTTCGATACGGTGGATATGCCGTCGAAGAACTCCTCCGGAGGTTGGGATATGCCCATTTTCTGGAACATCGCCTCGAGCACCACCTCGACATCTCTATCGGGCGAGTTGGTCACGACGACCATTTTCAACCCCCTCCTTCTGGCCTCATCGAAGATCTCCACCAGACCGTCGTTAGGCTCCACACCTTTCTCCCGCACAAGTTCCAGGTATATCTCCTTCCTCTCCCGCACGATATCCTCCAGATCCTCCTTCAACCCGTAGGTCTCCTTCAGATAGAGGCAGTCCTCCCTGTCCTCCCTGCCCACGAAGAATGCCTTCTCCCAGGGGGAGAGGACGAAGTTCGGGAATCCCTTTCTACGCATCATCTCGTTGAACGCCTCTATCTGCAGATCCTCGCTCAGTGCCATCAGCCCATCCATGTCCAGAAGCAGAGCCCTGACCTCCGGCAGCCTGGCTTCATAGAGCACCGTTCCATCCTTCCTTCGCTCGACGAGATCGTAGTTATCCACCAGCCTGTAGAGCCCTTCCCGATCCAACTGTCCTTCCGTTCCGCCGGATCTCTCAAGCGATGCTCTGGCGTTGGCTGAGGCTAGGATAGCTGACTCCTCAGCCGATTTACCCATCTGCATGAAGAAATCCATGGTGCAGTTGAAGGTATCCCCCGCGCCGATTCTATCCTTGACGTTGAAGTAGGGGAAGGAGGATATTTTGACCTTTCTGCCCTCACCGAACAGAAGAGCTCCTCGGCGGCCGAGCTTTACGACAAGGATGAAACCGCTCGGAGCACGAGACGAGATAGCCTCCCCAGCTACTTCCGGATTATCTCGACCGCTCAGCGCAATAGCATCCTCCTCCGAGAGGAAGAGCCTGTCGAGATCGGGCAACACCGATTCGAGGAAGAGAGCTCTCATGCCGGAGGGCCATCTCCCCTCGAGGTTCGGGTCCAACGACGTCTTCATGCCGTTCGATCTCGCTTTCTTGAGAGTCCGGCGAAGGTCGTCCAAACTTATCTTGCGGATTGAGGGGATATGCAGCAATTGGGCTTCGCGCCTAACCTGCCCGCCGAGCTTCCGGAAGCCGGATGCGTAAACGTCGGATTCTCCCAGCATTAAGACCGTCGGGGACATCTATCGATCTCCTCCTACAGATTTATCTCCTCCCATTTTTTGCTCTTCATGGACTTATACGCCGTATCGAGTATGACGTTGACGATGTAACCGTCCTCAAAGGTTTCCCTAGGGGTGATTCCCTTTTCAACGCACTCGACGAAATGGCGCATTTCCTCATGATATCCGTATATCCAGGCCTCGTCGACGCATGGGAAAACCCATCCGATATCCGCCTCGCCCTTTTCCACCACATATCCGCTGCCTCTCAGCGTGAATGCCCTCATGGGAGTGCTCCGGGTGACATCTGTGAAGATCACCCCGTCAGTGCCGTAGACCTCGTTTCTCAGATCCAATCCCCCGCGCGCTGTCCAACTGGTCTCCGACACGCTCATCTGTCCTCCCTCGAACCTCAGGAGCAACACGGCGTTATCCTCGGCAGTGGTCTTATCCTTATGATAGAGCAGGTCGCCCCAGGCGATACATTCGACCGGTTTGACATCCTTGCCGATGAAATATCTGGCGGCCTCTATACAGTGACATCCCATATCGTTGAGCGCGCCGCCTCCCGTTAGATTGGGGTCCCAAAAATGCGGGGAGTGCGGTCCGGCGTGTCCCTCCCGCGATCGAACCATCAAAACCCGACCGATACTTCCCTGCTCGATCATCTTCCTGGCATGCACCACCGCCGGGCTGAAGACCTCCGTCTCGGCGTATCCGTGCATGATGCCCGCCTCGCGCACGGCATCCAGCATCTCCTTCGCCTCAGAGGCGTTTCTGGCTAACGGCTTCGTACAGACCACGTTCTTCTTCGCCTCAGCGACCATGATGGCGGCATCGCGGTGGAGATGGTTCGGCAGGGCTATTATGACGAGATCGACATCGCCCTCGATCACCTCCTCCATCCGCGTCGTCCACCGTTTGATTCCCCACTTCTCGGCGAACTCCCTCGCCCTTCCCTCAGTGCGCGAATAGTTGATGACGACCTCCGCGCCCGGAACGTCGCGAAGCCCCTGCATGTAGAACTCCGCGACGAAACCGCTGCCTAAAAATCCAAGTCTTACCATTTCAACCTCCTTCTGTGGGTGGATTTATGTCGTATTTTTTCATTTTGGACAGCAAAGTCTTCCTGTCTATGCCCAAGATTCGAGCGGCCTTGGACCTGTTCCAGTTAAGCCTTTCAAGCGTGCTGAGGATATGCTCCCTCTCGACCTCCTCCAGTGATCGAAGCTGATAGCATTCATCCATGGATCTCGCCGTAGCCGGGGATGGCTGCATCAGGTCGTCCACGTCTATCATCTCCTTCTCGGTCAGGATGACAGCCCGTTCTATGATGTTCTCCAGCTCCCTCACGTTGCCGGGGAAGTCGTAATTAATCAGCAGGTCCATGGCCTCTTCCGTGATGCCTCTCACCCTTTTGCCCTTTTTCGCGTTGAACTTTCGGATGAAGTGACAGACCAAAAGGGGTATATCCTCTCGCCTCTCGCGGAGAGGGGGTAATAGGATGGGGACGACGTTTAGCCTGTAGTAGAGGTCCTCGCGAAAACGTCCTGAAGCGATCTCCTGTCGAAGATCTCTGTTCGTGGCAGCGATGATCCGGACGTCCACCTTGATGGGTTTACCGCTCCCCACTCTGGTGATCTCCTTCTCCTGAATCGCCCTCAGAAGTTTGGACTGGATGTTCAATGGGAGGCTCGCCACCTCATCCAAGAATATGGTGCCACCGTTTGCCAGTTCGAATCTCCCGTATTTCGTGGCTATGGCCCCCGTAAATGCCCCCTTGACGTGGCCGAAGAGCTCGCTTTCCAGGAGCGTTTCGACGAGCGTGTTACAATCGACAACTATCATCGGTTTCTCCCTGCGAGGACTCGCCATGTGGATCGCCCTCGCGACCAGCTCCTTCCCGGTTCCGCTTTCGCCCTGTATGAGAACCGTGCTATCAGTTGGGGCGACTTTGGCTATGAGACGCTTCACCTCCAGGATCGGTTCGCTTTCGCCAACGATCTGATCTGACCAGTCGGAGAGAATCTGGCGCTTAAGCCCCAGATTTTCGAGCGTCAGCGCCCTTTTCTCCATCGCTCTGTTCACGATCACCCTGAGCTCATCGGGCGTGAAGGGTTTAGGCAGGAAATCGAAAGCCCCCGCCTTCATCGCTTCGACGGCATGCTCGACGGTCGCATACCCGGTTATAACCACAACCACCACGTCGGGTATATCGGCCTTGATCCGCCTGAGCACTTCCATCCCGTCCATCCCCGGAAGCTTCAGATCGAGGATGATCAGATCGAAGATCTGCTCCTGAAGTCTCCTCAGTCCCTCCATCCCGTCGAAGGCGGATTCCACCCTATGTCCGCTTCTGGTCAACACCTTACGGCAGGAGTCATGAACGACCTGTTCGTCATCTATGATGAGAATATCACCCTTCATCTTCGGACGAATTTCCGCTGTTTGCCCTAAGGGGCAGTGTTATGGTGAAGGTGGTTCCCATTCCCATCTCGCTTTCGACCTCTATGGAGCCACCATGTCTCCGGATTATCCCATAGGTGACCGATAACCCAAGCCCTGTTCCCTTTCCCGTCTGTTTGGTTGTGAAGAAGGGCTCGAAGATCCTGTTGATATACTCCGGCGGTATCCCGGGGCCTGTATCGGATATCCTCACGATTACATGCTTTCCGTCCTCGGAGGATTTCGTCTCTATCGTCAGCGTTCCCCCCTCCACCTCCATCGCCTCGGCGGCGTTTATGATTATGTTGACGAAGGCCTGCTCCAACTGTCCGGGATCGGCCATTATGGGAGGCAGATCGGGATGAAACATCCTGACCACCTCGATGTTTCTGAAGATGGACTGATTCTCGACCAGAGCGAGGGCGTGATGCAATGCCCTGTTGACGTCCGCGGGCTCTATCTTCGGCTCGTTCCTCCTTGCAAACTCCAGAAGTCCCCTGACGATATCCCGGCACCGCGTCGCCTCATGGATGATCCTCTGAATGTTCTCCCTAGCAGGGCTATCCTGAGGCATATCCTCCAGCAGCAGATGACTGTAGATCAGAATTCCCCCCAGCGGATTGTTGATCTCATGGGCTATCCCTGCCGCAAGCTGTCCCAGAGCGGCCAACTTCTCAGTTCTCATCACCTGTTCCTGAGCCTCCTTGAGTTTCTCCTCTCTGTTTTTCAGGGACTCTGTCATAATGTTGAACGCCTCAACCAGATCGTAGATCTCGCTGCAGTAACTGCCCTCCACCTTTTGCGAGAGGTCCCCTCTTGCGATCTCATGTGCCGCTCTTGCCAGCCTTTTTATCGGTCTGACGATCCCCGTCGTGAGGAAGTAGGATATCATGAAGGCGAGGGCTATACCGGAGAGCGTAATCAGAGCATAGGTTCGCATCACGCTTCTTTTGACGTCCAGGAACTTCTCCTCAAGTGCTCCGACATAGAGCATACCGATTATCTTACCCTCTATGTCCCTGATGGGATCGTACGCCGCGATGTACCAATCGTTGACGACGAAGGCCCTTCCTATCCAGGGCCGTCCTTTAAGGAGCACTCGATCGCGCACCTCCTTTGAAACCCTCGTCCCGATGGCCCTTGTCCCGTCCTCCTTTCTAACGTTGGTGGAGATGCGCACGTCGTTCATAAATATCGTGGCCGTTCCGACATCCCGCCCTTTATAGATCTCGCCCTGATACACGATGTTCTTTATCCTGTCCACGATCTCATAGCTCTTGTTAAGGAGCATACCGCCGTAGACGGTTCCCAGCACCTCTCCTCTCCATATAATCGGTGCGGCGGCGGCGATCACCATCCCATCGAGCACGGGATTTCCGGATAGGGTTTCGATAAAGGCCCTCTGAGCCAGCCCCTCATCCTCTTTCAGAAGCTCCTCTCTGGAGACGATCGCCGTTCCGGAGGAGAGATCCAAGCTTTGAAGCGCCCTCTTGATGAACGGATTTCGGATTAGCGAGTCGCCGTAGACCCCCGGATTGTGAGCCCTGAGGATTACCATGCCCTTTGAATCGGTCACCGTGAGCCACTCCACCCCATCCTTGCGCATGATCTCCTGGAGGGTTTCCATCAGTCCCTCTCGATCTCCGGATTTCACCATCTGTTTGAAGGGAGGCTG
>CAZHVH010000102.1:5117-9737 GCA_964535855.1 uncultured bacterium | reverse complement strand
CAGACCTTATAGTCACTATCCTATCAGCAAGGGGTATCTGAGAGGGTTCAGGTTTATGAGGGGGGAAGGTGATGATCAAGGTGTTGCCGTCCTCTCTCACATCGGGGTATGTCTCCTCCTTCATCCTAAAGACCAGTCTGGTCACGGGCGGGCTGAGCGAATGTTGGGCCAGTACTATGCTCTCTATCCTCTTGTCCGGAGGGGTTAAGCACTTCCATATCATCCTTCCGTTCACGCGACAATATGTGTCAGGCATATCGCCGTATAGGATAAACCTGTTGTTCTCATAGTATCCCGGATCGAGACGGAATTCTATCTTTCCAGTGCCTTTGAGCTTCACAATCAGTCCGTCCTCCCTGGTATAGGTCTCTATGGAGTTTATCCTAACGGAACCTGGAGAAGCGGAGAAGGCCGCTATAGTGAATAGAGAGATCAGCGTTGTGTATAGTAAAGCTTTTCGGATCATCGTTTTATCACCTCGTTAAGCTTTATGATCTTCCTCCTGCCTCCTGATAGATCCACCAGAACTTCGTCGGGGTAGATCCTCTCCACCGTGAATCTCCCTTGGGGATCGTTATCTCCCTCCGCCATCACCCGTCCGTCTATGATTGCAAGCGGTTTCTCCCTGCTCCAGCATATGGCCGTGAGATTTATATCGAACCCTGATTCTTCGTTCGCCCCTCCCTTCAGGATGTGCAGGGGAAGCGCAAACGGGTTTCTCCTAGGAGGGGGATCAATTGAAATGGAGGAGACTGTCGATCTGATCATCCTTTCAAGCTCGCTATCCCCTTTGGCCGTCACAGGCAGTTTCGGCGTAGGCATAAGCTGGATCTTCCTCTCCGCGAGGCGGTATTCCATGATCACGCACAGGAATATCAATCCGGATATAACGATGAATATAAGGCTATCAAGCTTTTTCATCGTCTCTTACCTCTCCGTCTGTGGCCGGAGAGTAGAACACGGCGAAGGTGAGGTCGAGATCGATCCTACCCGGCCGCGTCTCATCGGCCCTCATCGAGAGGGCCTCTATAGATATAAGCCTTTCCGAGCTCTCCAGATCTGCCAGAAACCTCATTATCTGAGGTAGATCCCCAGTGGCTCTAAGCTTATAGATCGCCTTTAGGTATTCCCCCGTTTTTCGTTTAACCGTCGTCCCCGTCTCATCGGATATGGAATTTATGACGAGATCGCCCCGTTCGATTCCGATCTTTCTGATTCTCTCCAGCACCTCCGGCACATCTCTCTCCGATGGGATTTTGGCCAGGAAGAGCTTCAGCGACTCCTCCGCCTTCCGGATCGTCTCCTCGCTCAGCCTTGGTTTCTCCTGGAGGTGCTGTTTTATCATGTCCAGGACGTTTCGGTTGATCGATATCTGTTTTTCGAGCTTATCGATATCCCTCATTCCGGGCCGCCAGACGGTGAAATAGAAGAAAGAGAGGATCACACACCAAACCAGTATGTATATCATGAGTTTTCTAATCAGGCTTAACAACATCCCCTTCCCTCCCATCGGCTGAAATCGCCGGCGAGTTAACCTCAGCCTGCACCTCGAACCGGTAGATATCGTGCTCGGCGGATATCTGCTGCCGCTGTATGGAGGAGAAGATGGGATTTTCGACGTATGGGATCTCCTCCATATGTCGGATCAACCTCTCGATGTGTTCAAGCTCAGAGGAATAGCCTCTCATTTTGATCGTCCATCCCTCCTCCTTCCTCGTTCTCTCCCTCTGCACTGACAGATCTTGAATCCAGATCCCCTCCGGTATCACGTTCCATAGATGTGCCAGTTTATCCGACCATGTCTCCCTCACTCCAAGCGCCTTTTCAACCACCTCGTATCTCCTCTTCAGCTCCGATTCCCTTTTGAGCAGGGCGTCCAACCTCTCCTTCTCCCTCCTGAAGTTCGATATGGTGGTAAGCAGCCTCGCGTTCTCCCTCATATAGCTCTCCTTTACCGCCAGCATCTGGAAGGCTATGACGGCGAGGAAACCGGCCACGAGGAAGGAGAGGATGAGCATGATGACGTTTTTGAGGCTGAGCGGACTTTCAGGTGCATATTCAGGTGGAAGCAGGTTGATCTCTATTATCTTCATCTCCTCACCTTAAGCGCCAGCCCGATGGATGTGGCGAATAACGCCTGATTATCCTTGAGGTTCTTCAGAGCGACGGAATCACCCAGCTCGAATTGATCGAGATATTCGATCCTTTTCGATGGGAGTCCGAGTCTCTCGCTCAGGAGTTCCTCCATGAAGGGTAGCTGGGCCGTTCCCCCGGCAAGGATCACCCTTGTCGGGGCCGGGTAATCGGCCATGTAATATTCCAGGCAACCCCTGAGTGAATGAAGCAGCCCCTGGGGTTTTTGGATGGTCGATATGAGCACATCCTCCACCCTGGGGTTATCCAGCTCGATTTTCATCCTCTCAGCTTCATCCCATTCCACCTGGAACTCCCTCGATATCTCCTCCGTGAGATCATTCCCTCCCCTGGGGATGTGCGGGTAGAATATCGGCTTACCCTGGAAATAGAAGAAGACGGAGCTTTTCGAGGCCCCCATGTCTATAACTGCGATGCTCTCATCGTCGGAGATGATCTCCATCCTGCCGATCAACCGGGCCAAAGCCAGCACATCCACATCTATCGCCAGCGTTTGAACCCCGAACTTCTTTAGGATGCGCGCTCTGTTTCCGGATAACTCCTTATGGGCGGCCACGAAGAAGATCTCCATCCCCCTCTCACCATTCAGGCTCGTCTCTCCCAACAGATCGGAACTTATCAGGGCGTTGTCGATGGGATATGGTATGTAATCCTGTTCCTCCAATTCGCTTTTCGTCGTCTCGCTTATCTCCTCATCGCTCATATCAGGCGTGAGCTCGGGCATAAAGAGCGTGCGCATTATGACCATCTCATCGCTCGACGGTATATCCGTGATGGCCCTTTTCGCCTTAGGCTTCATGAAGTTCAAGAGCTCCTTTAGAGCCCGTTCAATCTCACTTTCTTTTTCGGCAGAAAGATCCATTGTTATGAAGCCGATGTTTGTGATCATCGGTTTTTCCCCATCTATCCTCATCTCCACGACCTTTATCGTGTGTCCGCCGATATCTACTCCCAAGATCAAGCCGCGCCTAAACAAGCTCAGCATCACATTACCTCCTGCCACGAGACCTCCTGTATCTCTCTCTCGAAGAGTATGAAGGTTATGTTTCTGACCGTCAATCCCTCATCGGCGAGCGCCTCATCGTAGTGATATTCCGTGCTTCCCGTCCCATGCACCTCTCCCCCCACGACGACTGAACCGTAGAACTGATGGCTTCCGGTGACGTCAGCGTCGGTATACGGCGCATAGACGACGCCGCAGAACTCCGATCCACCCGTCAGCCTGATCTCATCGTTATCCTCCTTTCTGGCTGTCGAGAAAAGCCTGAAATTTGACGGCACCCCGGTCTGATTTATAAGGCCGCTCCCTGCCAGTTTAAAGCTCTCCTTACAATACATCGTCAGGCTGCTCCCAGGTTTGATTATGAGCTGGGCGGAGCCAGTTTGGGTGAAGGACTTACAATAGATCGTAACGGCCCCCTCGACGATCAGCTTGCTGCTGCCGGTGAACCTCATATCCTCGTAGTAATACGTGCCCCCGGTGAAGGTTATCTGCGTGGAACCCGTCTTCCTGAGGTCCTGATCCCCCACCTGGAACGGATCGAGGTCGGGCAGGACAACAGGTTCGGGCAGCGGTTCGGTCGACCCTGTCACGGTCGCCGAGCCGGTTATCGTGGTGGTATGTCCCGGCCCCGGCCTCGCATCGCCGTGGATCTCAGCCGATCCGGTTATCCTTATGTTTCCGTTGCTTCCCACGTGACCGCTTTCCCCGTGTGATTGGGACCAATACCCACCGAGGTTGGAGTTATAGCTGTTCGTCTCGACGCTTCCATTCAGTTTCACCCGCTCCTTGCCGAACAACGCCCATCTGAACCTCAGATCCGCCTCACGCTCCAGTCTCAATCGTATGATCTGACGGTGTGACTCGGAGGAGCTGCCGATCAGCTTGATCTCAACGGCGTTTTCATCGATGTTTCCCTGATCGTCAGTGAGGTTTTTGATCATGACGGAGTATGAGCCGATGGTCTGTCCGCCCTCCTCCACGGGTACGTCGATCACATCCCCTCCCACATCCTCGTCATACAGCGGATACCAATCCCCCTGATGTTTATCCTGGTCATCTATGTTGCTCGTCGCCCCAGCGTTATCCGACCAGTCCATGTCCTCCTCCATCGTCTCGATCGCATCGATCAGTTTCTCCCAAACTATCCGGGTGACGTCCTCATCCACCGCGAGCATGTCATTTCTGTTCATCCTCATATAAGTTGTGTACGTCTGGGTTCCGGATTGTCCGATCAGTTCGACCATGATCTCATCCGTCTTGACGTTTCCCTGATCGTCAGTGAGGTTTTTGATCATAACGGAGTATGAGCCGATGGTCTGTCCGCCCTCCTCCACGGGTACGTCGATCACATCCCCTCCCACATCCTCGTCATACAGCGGATACCAATCCCCCTGATGTTTATCCTGGTCATCTATGTTGCTCGTCGCCCCAGCGTTATCCGACCAGTCCGTATCCTCCCACAG
>CAZHVH010000102.1:0-5017 GCA_964535855.1 uncultured bacterium | reverse complement strand
CATCTATGTTGCTCGTCGCCCCAGCGTTATCCGACCAGTCCGTATCCTCCCACAGTGAATTCACGGCCTCTACGGCTCCTTCCTCGGCGAGTTGGCTCAACTGGGAACTGTCCGTGCCGGTTTTCAATCTCACCTGTATCGTGTGTTTCTGACTGCCTGCCTCCCCTATCGATCTGACCTCTATCTCGTTCGAACTGACGTTATTCAGCATCACTGTATATTTCCCGACGATAAGCGGCACATCGACCACGTCCTCGCCGTCGAACAGGTAATACCATCCGTCGGGGGTTATATTCTTCGTAGCCCCTCTATCATCCGACCAGTCGGGGTCCTCCCTCAGCGCCTTCATCGCCCTATTCAGACCCGCCTCGGCGAGGTAGATCGCCTGCACCTTATCCCTCTCCCAGGAGGCGTTCTTGATATCGAAGGTGACGGAACTGAGAAAGAACGATCCGATCGTTATAAACGTTCCTACGGCGAAGAGCGCTATTATCATAACGTTCCCATTATGATTCCCGATTCGAATCATCCCCTCATCCCTCCTATCTCATTCTCAAGGATGTATCGATCGAAAGCCCATCCTTTGTCCTGATATGAACGTAAACTGAACTGGTATTCGCCGGTTTTTCAAACCTGAGCTCATCGATCGATCCCGCTATCTCGACCCACGATGACTCCCTGTCATCCTGGAATACGAGGGTTGGGTCGAAGTTGGCGGACCAATCCGTCTTCGCCTCCTCATATTTGAAGAGCTTATCCTGGCTCAGGAAGTAGACGATCGCCTTAGCCCACGAGCCGTCGGTCGTCGGCGTTCCATCCAATCCCCTTGGCGAGGCGAAGCTTATGGCATCCCCCGTTCCGGAGATCTCAACCGTGTCGATCGAGCTCTCCTTCATCTCGGATAACATCCTCTCCAGACCTAACCTCACCCTGCTCCTGTTCATAATCACTCCCATGTTTATCCCGTCTTCGGAGGTATCCAGATATCTGTATCCCTGGAACAACAGGGTATAGATCGCCATCAGCCCGATCATCGATATCCCTATCGACAGCAGAAGCTCTATAAGGATATATCCCTTCCCCTTCATTTTGATGTCACCATCGTCGCCAATATGGCGTTTCTCGTTATGTTTTTCTCCCGCCATCTCACCGTAATCCGGATGACAAGGAGATCGGAGGTGGTTCCATTGGGGTATTCCACCTTCAGCTCCCCCTCCGGGAGATCGGGAACGGTATAGGTCGATCCGTCAGGGTAATCGGTCGGTATCCTCAACAGCTCGTCCCCCTTGATCTCCTCGAGCTTGGCCCTCGCGGCGTTTAAGGCGGTCGTCATATATGCCGATGAGCCGGCTGACCTGAAGCCGAAGGATAAAAGCTGGGTCGCCCCCGTCAGGGCTATTAGGATCACCCCTAGAGCAACGGCGACCTCCAATATCGATATCCCCCTTTCACCTTTAAGATCAAAGGCTTTCATCGCCGATCACCTCACGAGGCCGGGCCCCGTTTAAGGAGCTCGGCCAGTTGAGATTCTATCTTCATTCTAAGTCCCCGATCTTTGATCAGCTTTTTGGTCTGCTCCAGATATCTTATGGCGAGCTCCAATCTGCCGAGCTTCGTATAGGCTTTGGCCACCAGAACGGGGAGATATGATGGGCGTCCCGGCAGAGAGGCCGCCTTCTCCAGATGGGCTATCCCCTCCAGTGGATCTATCCGGAAGAAAAGCCTGTAAAATCCCAGGAAGAAATGCAGTTGCCAATCATCGGGCAGTTTCCCCGTTCCTTTTTCGAGCAGCTTGACCGCCTCCTCGGGATTTCCGGCTCCCATCGCAAGCATTATCCCTCCGTAAAGATACGCATCCCTGAAGAGAGGGTCCAGGGTGGTGATAGCTTCCAGAGCGTTGGGCAACCAGGTGAAGTCCCCCTCACCCCTGAGGTGCTTGTTGAAGGAGATCACGCTCCAGGACCAGATCAGATCGGCAGTTAGGGTATGATATCCCGCGGATAAAAGGCGGAGATATCTGCCGGAGGGGATATATCGCAGCCTCTCCTCCGGCATCTCTCTTCGATCGCTGGAGATACTGATCTGAAGCAGCGGGATCGAAGGGATCAGAAGGAGTAGGATCGAGATCATGAGCAGTCTGCCGCCCTTCACCTTCATCCGAGCTCCCTCCTTTCAAACCACCACATCGCTATGGTCAGAACGACAGCCGTATAGGCCAGGGCGTAGAGACAGGTTTTCAGAAGATACAGATGGCCTATCGTCATCCCATAGGCCGCCTCAGCCCTCAGGTTTAAGGCCTCGAGGTTCGGAAATATGTAGTAGATCGCCCTGAGAAAAAACCGATGTATACCGCTTTGTGCGGCGGAAGCCATCCCCTTTAACTCAGCGGTCATATGGCCGGCGACGTAGATCGACGCCGTGAAGATCACGCTAGGGGTCGAGGAGAGGAGGAGCGAAAGGAGCAGGCCGATCGAAGCTATCAGGATCAGCTCCATATACGTCATGAGGATGGCCTTGAACATCCCCGCTTGAATCCCGTATCGGCCGATGGACAGAAGGGCGAGGAAGATAAGGCTCATTATGAGGACGTTCAATCCGATCGTTAAGCATATGCCGAGATATCTCCCGAGCAGGAAGTTCCATCTCGGCATCGGCCTATATATAACCGAGTAGATGGTTTTTCGACCGATCTCCCTTCGGATCAACCCCGTGCTCAGAAGTATCGCCGTAATCGCTCCTATGATCGAGATGGCGCCGAGTCCGATGTCCTTTATGAACTTCCCCTTTTGGCCTATACTCAGATCCCCTATGAGGATAGAGACGCCGATCATGAGGGCGCCGAAGATGAGGAGGTTAAGGAAGATTTTATCCCTCACGCACTCCCTTACGGTGTTGATCGCTATAACGCCTATCCTCCTCATGCCGCCTCACCTCCCCAAAACCCAACCCTTCGGGCGAATATCTCATCAGGTCTTTCCCCGCCCAACACCTCTTCAACTTTCCCCTGGCCGATGAGCTTTCCCCCGACCAGTATGGCCACTCTATCGCAGATGGCTTCGACATCTGATAGTACGTGAGAGGAATAGATAACGGTCTTTCCTTGAGATTTCAGCCTGAGAATGAGCTCTCGCATCTGTTTCCTTCCTATGGGATCCAAGCCGGACATCGGCTCGTCGAGCAGGAGGAGATCGGGATCGTTCACCAGAGCCTGAGCTATGCCTATTCTCTGTAGCATGCCCCTGGAGAACTTCCCGATTCTGGTCTCTCTGAACCTCTCCAGGCCGACCAATCGGAGGAGCTCAGCGGCCCTCTCACGCGCCTCCCTTCTCGATAATCCAGCCAATCGGGCGTGCATCCTGAGAAATTCCTCGGCCCTCAGGTGGTCGTGGAAGTAGGGCTGTTCGGGGAGAAACCCCACCCTCTCCCTGGATCTGTGGTCTTTTATATCCCTGCCGAATATCCACGCCCTCCCTTCCGTGGGTTTTATAAATCCCATCAATATCTTGAACGTTGTGGTCTTACCGGCGCCGTTGGGGCCGAGATATCCGAAGATCTCTCCTCTCATCACCTCCAGGTTAAGCCCCTGGAGGGATAGGATCGGCTTGGAGCCTATTCCCCTTTTGAACTCCTTCGTGAGGTTAAGGGTCTTAAGCGCTATATCCCTCATCTTCTTCACCTCCACCTTAGCTCGTTCATGGCCGTTGAAGCAGCATCTCGCCCATATGAAACACCGGCATGTAAAGTCCGAGGAGTATACCTCCCACGATCGCCCCGACGACCACCGTCAGGATAGGGGTCATGAGCTCGCACATCCTCTCGATGGATCTGTTCAGCTCCTCATCGTATATATCCGATATCTTCTCCAGCATCTCCGGGAGCTTCGCCGCCTCCTCCCCGGAAGCTATCATCTGTACGACCATCGGGGGGAAGAATCCGCTCTCCATTAGAGGTTTCGAAAGCGGCATTCCCCTGTTGACGTATCTCTTCGTCTCGTTCAGTATCTCGGTGAGAATGGCGTTTTTAGAGGCGTTTGAGACTATCTCCAGCGCCAAGAGGTAATCGACGGCGTTCTTTAAAAGAAGGCTGAGGGTTCTGCAGAAATGCGCCACGGCGGCTTTTTTGGCGATCGGACCGAAGAGCGGTATCCTGAGCTTCACCTCGTCCCATATATATCTGCCCGTTCTGGTGGAGATCGCCTTTTTAAAGGTCGGTATGGAGGCGATGCCCAGGAGCAAGATCGCTATCCCGCCAGGGCCCTGTAGGATCTCGCTTATCCTCAGGAGCATCTGAGTCGGTTTCGGCAGATTGGCCATTCCGTTATAAAGGTCCATGAACTGGGGGACGACGAACTTTATCAGGCCGAAACATAGGATCAGGGCGAACCCGATGGTCAACAGGGAGGGCATCAGGGCCGATTTGACCTTCTCCCTTATCCTCTCCCTCTTCTCCAGATCGGCTGCGATGTCCATGAGCACCTTGTCATACGAGCCGCTGGTCTGAGCGGCCTCGATCATGCTGACGTAGAACCGGTCGAAGACCTTCGGGCAGGTGGCCATCGCCTCGGCCAGCGATTTCCCCTTCTCCACCTCCTCCTTGATCCTCCCTATCACCTCCTTCAGGGTTATGTGATCGGTCTGCTCCTCCAGGATAATCAGGCTTTTGACTATATCTATACCGGCCTCAAGCATCATAGCGAACTGCCGGGTGAAGATTATGAGATCTTTAGGCTTGACCCTCGGTTTGATCAACACGATTTTGCCGAGCATCGAGCCTATGGAGGGGGATCTCCGCTCGACCGGCGAGACGGACATGACGTATAGCTCCTTCCCCCTCAGTTGTTTGACCAACGAGGTGACGGTTTCAGCCTCAATCACGCCCTTCCTGAGGCCACCTCTCTTGTCGCGAGCGACGAACCTAAAGACCGCCATATCAGCCTCCCTGTCTCAATATTTCGGATAGGAATATCTCCGTCACCTTAGGGTCAAGCTCGTTCCCGGCCATCTCCCTGATCCGTTTG
>CAZHVH010000101.1:0-9797 GCA_964535855.1 uncultured bacterium | reverse complement strand
TCGTGTGGGGGATAGCATCCATGTGGTGATGGATCTGCGAGACATAGATCTCATCTCTCCTCGCTTTGGGAGAGAGGTTGGAAAACCTGAAGTGATGATCCGAGCTCGTATACATCCCCGGCGATCTTTTAAACGCTGTATCAAGGAAAAGATCCAGGGTATCGGGTAGCCTGGAGACGCGCCTCGGATTTATGAGGCCGCCGTTTTCATCCAGAAGATAGGAGCGGTTCACAACGGCAAGGAGATAGAGGTTATCCTCGTCCCACTGTAGATACAGGTTGAGCGGCGAGGTTTTGGAAGATTTAAAGCCATGGGGCAGGAGCGGATAGATCAGCGGCCATTCATCGGGTTTGCCGTCTACTTTGACCGGCTTATCCGGTGAGGCCTTCGTGGCCCTGCCTAGCATACCAGCTATCGCCCTTGCGGCCCTCCCTGGTCGCGCCTCGAAGAGAGAGAGCTCCGATACGACGGCGTTCGGGCCTGAAAGCCGTTGTATTTCTATCCTTACGCTTCCGTCAGAATAAGCCTCCTTCGGAATCTGGTAGGTGAAGGTCCCAGCTTTTCCCTTTGGCACCTCCATCTCATCATGAAGTATAAATCCGTCGGCCAGCATCCTCTGCCTGCGCGTCCCGTTCTTATCCTGAAGATAGGAGACCTGAACCCAGTAGAGGGCTGATGGGTCGAGGTTGGAGAACGAGAAGATGATCGAATCATAATGATAGGAGAAACTCCTCTGGTTTTCGGTGTTGCCGGGATCGACCTCATCCCCCTCGGCCCAGAAATATCTGATTTTGGGATCGGATTCGCTGCCCCTATCGAACGGAAAACCCTGGACGATATGCGGGGCGAACCTGTTTCCAAGACCGCAGTTCTCATAATATGCCTGGACGGCATTGAATTTATCCATGGGCTCCGATTTTCCATCCACAAGCCTATAGCTGTCGGTGAAGACCTCAAATTCCCTCACTTCGGCGTAATCCCCATACCAATCGCCCTTGGAGATGGAAAGCTTGACGAACCGAGCGGAGAGGGGATCGGATGGGCGGAAGACATCTTGGACAGTCTTATCCTGAAGCTGAGGGGATGTGTAGATAAGCTTATAGCTCCTGCCATCCAGGCTGATCGAGAGGGAGTATCTTGCGAGATTGTTCCCCGGACCATCCGTGGTGAGCCTCGTTCCGTAGATACGTGAGATGATCCCCAGATCGAAGATCACCTCCACATCCCCTTTGGGCGGCTCGAAGCTCACCTTGATCTTCCCTTTCTCATCGGTTTCAACCCTCCTTCGGGCGGCAATCCACTTGGAATCTCCCTCGAAGAGGCCGTCGATCAGCTTGGGAAGGTCATAGAGATCGTAATTCGATGTAGCCGATACGATAGGCCCGTGGCGTCTATAGGATGCCCCGAGCCTGATCGACTTTATCTTGGGTCTCCTGCTGCCGAACCATTCGTTTATGGCGAGCTGAACCCATCTGACCTCGGCCGGCTCGAATCTGAGGACGCCGAACGGGAATTCGGGCGAGTTGGACTTATAGGTGTAGATCCTATCATACTGTCCCTCCCGCCTGATGCTGCCTATCAGATCGAACTGCTTCGGGCCGTTGGTTTCGGGGCTCTCCAGCTCCAGGAGAAGCTTATCCACCTTATAGACGAATCCCAGATCGAAGCTGCGGAGTATCTGGGATTTATAGGCCTTCGGGTAGTGCAGCCCTTCGCCTTTCAGCTCGTGGAAGGTCGTGATCCAGTTATACTCCTCCGGTGCACCGGGTTCCTCGCCCCTGGGGAAGAGCAAAAATCCCAGGAGCACAGCGCCACCTATGAGGACGATCAATCTGATATCAGGTATCATGGCCTTCCAACAACCTTAAAGCCTCTGCGGAGAATTCCACGAGATCGACATCATATCTCCTGTAGGCGAGGTGGTCCAGTGTCGTCTCGCCTCTGTTGACGATGATGAGTTTGCCCCCGTTACGGACGGTTATAGAAGGCAGGGTGGCGGCGGGGTGTACCACCAGGGAGGAGCCCATAACCACCATTAGATCCGATTCGGCCGCCAGCCGCATACCTTCGTTTAGCGCCTGGGGAGGTAACATCTCGCCGAAGAAAACCACATCCGGTTTTATAATGCCCCCACACTCGCATCTCGGCACATCCACAGCCCGCAGCATCTTGTCGATCTCCTCCCTCCGAAACCGTCTGCCACATCTGAGGCAGCTTCCCGTGGAGATGTTGCCGTGTAGCTCTATGACCTTCGAGGAGCCGGCTTTCCGGTGAAGGCCATCGATATTCTGAGTGATGACCGCCTCGATCAACCCCATTTTCTCGAGCTTAGCTATGAGGATGTGCGTCACGTTGGGTTTAACGTCGAGCGCCTCACGCAGGATCTCCCTTTCGATCCGGTAGTATCTCTCCGGATGGCTCATGAAGGAGTCTATATCGAAAACCTCGGGGGACACCTTCGAGTATATCCCTCCGGGGCCTCGGAAATCCGGTATTCCGCTGGCGGTGCTCACGCCCGCGCCGGTCAGGACCACAGCCGATCCAACCCCACGCAACTCCCTCAACATCTCCTCAGCATATTCGCGCACCATATCCCCACTACTCCTAATAGCGATCTATCGGGAAATTATAACATGAGAGGTTTAGATCTGGAAAGTGAGACGGAAACCGTGTAAAATTCCTCCGAACTATCCTATAAACGCTATCATGGCTACACGCTCTACTCCAGCCGGCAGACCGAGGCGGCTGATCTGATAGAGAGGCTGATGAGGAAATGACCGGATTGACGGTGATGGTCAGAGAGAAAATAGATGCCTTCAGGGGAGCGAAGGTCGGATTGGTGACCAACTCAACGGGGGTGGATGAGAAACTTCGCGACAACATATCCATCCTGATCGAACAGGGGGTTAAGGTCGAGCTGATATTCTCACCCGAGCACGGGTTATATCAGACCGGATCGCCGGGCGAAAGCATAGGGAATTCTCACGAACCCAGATACGGTATCCCCGTCATTAGCCTCTATGGCCCCTTGAGGAAGCCTGAGATAGGGATGCTCTCCGATCTGGATCTGCTTATCTACGACATACAGGATGTCGGAGCGAGGTTCTTCACCTACATATCGACGATGTTCCTGTGCATGGAGTCGGCGGCCGAGGCGGGGATACCCTTCATCCTGCTTGATAGACCCAATCCCATAACCGGAACGATCATAGAGGGGCCGATCCTCGAGCAAAGGCTGATCTCATTCGTCGGCATGCACCACGTACCGATCAGATACGGCCTGACGCCCGGCGAACTGGCCAAGTTGTATCGCGAGGATAGAGGGCTTGAGGTCAATCTGGAGGTCATACCGATGAGAGGATGGCGGAGGGACATGTGGTTCGACGAGACCGGTCTACAGTGGGTGATGCCCTCCCCTAATATGCCGACCCCCACAACGGCTATCCTCTATCCCGGAACGTGCCTGTTCGAAGGGACGAATTTATCGGAAGGAAGGGGTACCACGAAACCGTTTGAGCTCTTCGGAGCGCCCTGGATCGATCCATATCTTCTGACCGACGAGACACCGGAACCTGAGGGAGCCGCCCTGAGACCCTGTTTCTTCAAGCCTGCTTTCTCGAAATACAAAGGCGATCTCTGCGGCGGCGCTCAGATACATATCATCGATCGGCGGAGATTTCGCCCCGTCAGGACCGTCCTCCGGCTGCTTCTTACGATCAAAAGGTTATATCCCGATAAGCTCGCCCTCAGCGATCACTTCGATCGTCTCTGCGGGACCGAATCGGCCAGAAGGGCGATTGAAAGGGGAGACGGGGTTGAAATTGAGGGATTGATCGAGAGATGGAAGGGGGAATGTGAGGCTTTTAGGAGCAGGATTGAGCCGATCCTACTTTATCCCTAATATCTGTAGATGTCTTCTCCAGTTTCCCTTGACGATTCCCCTGCCGACGAGGGACTCGATCCGTTTGAGCGATTTCGAATCGATCTGGGGCGACCGGTTTGCCCACGGTGTTCCGGGCAGGGGCATGAAGATATGTGCGTAGGTCACGACGCCTATCTTCCCCATCTCCTCGGCGAACGTGAACGTGGCCTGACGATCCTCCTCGTTCTCGTCCGGGGCAAAAAATATCAGATCGATCCTCGGCTCAAGTCCCGTCTGCTTCGTGATCTCCACCGCCCTTCTCACATCTTCGACTGAGTGCCCTCTGCCCATCAGTTTGAGCATTCTGTCACTTCCCGATTGCGCTCCGATGACAACAGTTCTGTTATCGCATAGCTCCTTGATCAGTCTCATCGCCTCCGGCTTCACCCAATCGGGCCTGATCTCCGAGGGGAAGGTTCCGAAGAAGATCTGCCTCGCGCCCGCCTTTCGCAATCCCACAAGCAATTTCTCTATGGCATTCAGATTAGGCTCTCCCCTCTTTTCAGCCATATAGGCGAGGGAGTTCGGGGCGACAAATCTGACGATCTTCATCCCGCGTCTGGAAACGAATTCGATAACCGATTCGGGAGATCTATGATAGACCTTAAATCCGAAAACATATGAGACCTGACAGAAACGACAGCCGTGTGGACATCCTCTGGATATCTCGATCCCTCTTGGCAGGGGGAGATGATCGGAGGAGATGGGGTATTTGGATATGTCGAAGGACCGGCCGGTTATAATTCCCTCATCGTCTGGCATCTCCCCTCGTAGAAAGCTCGCCATCTCCTCCTCGCAAGGTCCCGTGAAAACCTTATCGAAGCCCAGCTCCAGCGTTCCATATGGATCGCCGCTTGGATGAGGTCCGCCGGCTATGAGCACAATTTTATCGCCGTAGGCCTCCCTTATCGCCCTCACTTCTTTCCTGATTATCTCCAACTCAGATGTCCTGAAGGAGTAGCAGACCACATCGCCAGGTGAGGGATCGGCCCTCTCCGAGGACATGAATTCGGCTGATCCCCCACATGACGATCCGAGGGCACACAGGGCGTTATGATTGGCTTTCGAATATCTCCAGATCACCCTTCCCGCAAATCTCATCCTATCCCACTTCGCGACTACTTTATGATCATAACAGAGGCAGCTTCACAGGGCTCCCCGTTTCGTAGCAGCGCAGGGCGGCGAAGGCGATCTCATGCGTGCGGATGGCGTCCTCCAGATTACAATGGGACTCCACGTCGTTCAGGATACAATCCACGAAGTGGTCTATCTCGCCCTGGAACGGATGATGGGTCACGTCGGCCGTATCGGGCATAACCGTGGGGATCTCCACCCATCCCTTCTGCTCGGGGTATTTGTGCGACCAGATCCGGTTATCCTTCGCGGTCCCCTTGTCCCCGAAGATCTCGATGGGGAAGGTATACGGCATGATGCAATCGAAGTTCGTCGAGACCTTTCCCAGCACACCGTTATCGAACTTGATGAGGGCGACCTCCAGCCCGTCGTACTCCAGAGGGGGAGCTCCCTTGCGCCATGTCCTGGAGATATAGTCATATTCGATGTCAGAGCCCTTACGCCACCCGCCGGAGTATGCGAAGACCTCCACCGGATTGGCCGCTTCATATTCACCCCTTCCGGCGAACCAGCGTACGGCATCGATGGCATGACATCCGGCCACCAGAAAGGCGCTGACGCCCGTTTCCTTCCTCCTGGCCCATCCATATCCCGACCACCAACTGGCAATGTTGCTCTGATAGTCCGCCTCCACGTAATACACGTTCCCGAAGAAATCGTCGGCTATCAGCCTTTTAAGGGTTCTAAACAGCGGATTCCAACGCAGAACGAAGCTCACGACGGTCTTGACCTTTGCCTTTTTCACGGCCTCGAGCATCGCCTTCATCTCCTGGAGGCTGTTGGCCACGGGTTTTTCGATGACCATGTGCTTCCCCGCCTCGGCAGCGGCGATGGCGTTTTCCGGGTGGAGGTGCTGTGGGGTACAGATGGAGACGATATCCACGCCGTCGTGCTTCAACGCCCCTTCATAATCGGTATAGAGGGCCACCCCCTCCAGCTCCGCCTCCTCGGCTCTTCTCCGGCAGCTCTCCATCCGTCTGCTGGAGATAGCGACCACCTCGGTATGCGGGTTGGCCTGGAACGCCTTGATATGCTGGGTGCTGACCCATCCGGCACCGTGAATTAAAACCCCAAGCTTCCTCTCGGACATCGTATCCCCCCTCTATCCTGAAATTCGAGACGTTATTAGCATATACCGATGAAGGACGAGAAATCAAGTCGAATTTGTCTCCGCTTGACAGGCCCACCCGTATGTGCTATTATTTTGTAAAACGTAACATCTAAGGGTGAGAGGTCTGGGAAATGATAAAGAGCTTTGTCATATCGGTATCGCTGATCGCCGTTTCCCTATTGCAATTTTGCTGGGCGGAGGAGGCCACCAGGCTGAGGGAGATCATGGTCACCGGAACCAAGGAGAAACCTCCCGCAACCACGCTCATATCCGACGAGAGACTGGAGGACTGGAAGACGGCCGATGCCCTCTTCGAGAACGTAGCAGGCGTGGATCTACGGCGAACCTCCCTTGGCTCGCCGAGAAGCGAGGTGTTGATCCGAGGATTCGATACATCGAGAAACCTCATAATGCTTAACGGTCGTCCCCTCAACGGCGCAGGGGTTTACGGGGGATATTACGTGGATTGGTCAACGCTGCCGCTCGGAGATATCGAGAAGGTGGAGCTTGTACGAGGAGCCGGTTCGGCGCTTTACGGCAACTCCATCGGCGGCATCATAAACATCATAACGAAATGCGGAGGTGAAAGGAGGAGAACATCACTCCAATTATCGGCGGGAAGCCATAACACCCAGGTTTACAGATTCAACCATTCATGGAAGATAGGTCGGCTGGCCTATTCCATTTCGGTCGGGCATACCCGATCGGATGGATATCTCAGGAACAACTTCACGAGAACGGGGAACCTAACCCTGGAGCTATCCTACCTTATGCCCACAAACGGCAGGATAACCCTGTTCGGGAAGTATCTGAGGGGAAAGGTGGGGTTTATAGTCAACAACAGGAGATCCATAAACCCTGAAAGCCCAGATTATGCCGTTCCCCTTGATCCCTCCTATCCTCCACACGACGGAAACCCGTTTGGAGGCCCTTATCTTCCGTTCAAAGGTGAAAGGTATTACTGGGGCGGTGGAAGCTTTTGGTGGAAGTGGAGGAAACAGTTCGACCTCACGATCAGTCAACCTCTCGGCAGGACGGATATCGAGGCGAGGGCCTACCTGAACGGGGAGGATAGGGACGAGTACCTCTACGCCGTGGACGATCCCGACAAGCTAGTCATCGAGAGGCGCTCCAAGCCGGACAGGAGCTGGGGATGGTCCTTGAAGGCCAGATCGACGCGGTTTGAGGATCATCTCCTCGATTTCGGCCTGGAGGGAAGAAGGATAGGATACGGCGGGATAGAGGTCGAGAGGTTCGACCCTGAATATTTCCGCTGGCCACCCACCAGCGGAGGAGGAAAGGGGAAACCCACAAGAATGCTCTCCGCTTTCGCACAGGATAGATGGCGGTTCTCAGGGAGGTTTTCCCTCCTGGCTGGATTGCGCTTCGACGATTACAGGTCCGAAAGCGGTAACGGTAAGAAGACCTGGGAGGTGAGCGAAAAAGCGATTAGCCCCAAGTTCACCCTCTCGGCGAAAACCGGCCCGATTAAAGGCTATCTCTCCGTCAACAGGTTCTGCCGATTTCCCACCGAGCCGGAGGTGTACTGGTGGGGCGCGGGATATCAGCCCCCTGACAGGTCAGAGCTCAAACCGGAGACGGGAACACAGTATGAGGTGGGAGTTTCGAAATCGCTCGGGAGTTGGGATGCGCGTCTTGCAGCATACCGATATGACGTGAAGGATTACATCAGAACCATCTTCGGCTATAAGCCCAGCAGGGTCGTCTACAACATAGAGGGGGTTAAGATACAGGGGATGGAGATCGAGACGAACTTCAAGCTGCCGCTCAAGCTGAGCGGATATCTCAATTACACCTATCAGAGGACGAAGAAGGAGGGGGATATCCTCGATATGAGCAACAAGCTCACCGATGAGCTGGTTGATCTGCCTCATCACAGGATAAACGCCGGATTGAAATACTCCCTGGCGGAGGAGGCATACCTCGGCCTATCCGTGAGATACGTGGGGAAGCGATACGCCATCACTGGCAATCTAGCTAAGCCGAACGCCTCTGCGCTCAGGGAGATGAAGGGATTTCTCATGCTGAACGCGGGTCTCCGGTATCCGCTCCCTGCACCTGGCGGGCTTAAACCGATCATCTCCGCATCCGTCGAAAACCTGCTGGATGAAAGCTATGAGGAGACCTACGGCTTTCCGATGCCGGGTAGGACGTTCCATATCGGATTAAAGATGGAATTTTAAGGGGAGGAAAAGATGGATAGATATCAGCCCATCATCGATGAGTTGGAGAAATTGAGAGGTGAGTTTCAAACGGTCCTGGACGTGGGATGCGGTAAAGGCGAGTTACTCCTTCGGATAGCCGAGAGGTTTGGGGTAAACGGCGCCGGGGTGGATAAGAAATCCTCCAAGATCTCATCCGCACGGTCGAAGGCGATCCGAAAGGGCTTGGGGGACAGACTCTCCTTCCACGTACAGAAGGCGGAGGAGATCGAGCTGGAGGATGAATCCTTCGATGTGGTCGTCTCGGCCTTCACCGTTCACGAGCTCGACGACCAACTTCGGGGGATCAAGGAGATATATCGCGTGTTGAAGAAGGGCGGCACCTTCATCTGCCTCGATTGGGGTAAAGGCGCTAGGGTGGTCCCCTGGCAGCATCCTCTCTCCCCCCAGGAAATGAAGGAGCTATGCGAGAAGGCCAACTTTAAGGAGGTCTCCGTCAGACCTTTAGATGGGAGGAGATTGCTATGCGTGGCTAGGAGGTGAGAGATGGGGATTCGAAACGGCAACCCGTTCAGGAGAGAGATAGAGGAGATGATCAGGAGGGGAGATCTAAGGGGATTGCTTGAGAAAACGGGCGAGCTGCACGGACATTTCTGCAGCTATTCCGCCTATGGGGTCAGGGCGGGATACATCGCCATGCGTGAGCTGGGGGTGATAGAGCATCTCGGCATGGAGGAGATCGTGGCCATCGTCGAGACGAACAACTGTTTCAGCGACGGCGTGCAGATGGTGACGGGATGTTCCTTCGGAAACAACGGCCTGATATACAAGGACCTCGGCAAGACGGCGGTCACCGTAGCCAAAAGAAACGGAGATGCCATAAGGATAGCGCTCAAACCCGATTTCGCCGAATCCCGCGATGAGGCCTATCCTGAGGCGGCGGAGCTTTTCAATAAGATCGTCGTACGAAGGGAGAAAGCGACGCCCGAGGAGCAAGAGAGGCTCATGCAGGTCTTTAAGGAGATGTCCATTAAAGAGCTAGAGGTCCCCGAGGAGGAGATGTTCGATATCGAACGCAGAAGGATAAAGGTGCCCGAATATGCCCCGATATTCTCATCGGTGCGGTGCGCGATCTGCGGCGAACTGGTCATGGAGACCAGAGCCAGGGTTAAGGACGGCAAGTTCGTCTGTATCGAATGCGCCGGGGATGAGTATTACCTCCTGACAGGAGCAGGTATCTCTACCGTAAAATCCGATGAGGTGTGAGACATGAGAGGACTAAGGATAGCGGCCATCACCCTCGTCCTGCTTTCAGCGCTAGGAATGACACCCTTAGCCTTTGCCGGCATCACCTACACCATAGCCGATCCGACCGGCGATTGGGGATACCCATCGCCCTATGGCATGTATCCCAGAGGTCCGGGATATATAAGGATGAGCTTCATCT
>CAZHVH010000100.1:2481-9874 GCA_964535855.1 uncultured bacterium | reverse complement strand
GGCTCTTGACCGCTGAGGCGAAGGAGATATCCTGCTCCAACAGGATCGGGGTATACCAGATCAGGGTGACCGATGAGTCGGGGGAGCTTATAGCCACGGCCCAGGCGGTCGCCTATCGGAAAAAAGATCCGCTTCCGTTTTTAGCCTGATGTGCATTTTATTGCACGCTGAGCCTGTGATACCCTCATCCTGCCGTTTTCCGTCTGTGAAAGGCTTAAAGTTTAATCGGTTCAAGGCCGATATTCTACGTGAACGGAAATTTTTTACGGGGAGTGACCGATGTTATCCCGTCCTCGCTCAGGCAGGGATATAAGAGCTTTAATTATAGCGATCATAATAGGGTTGACGATCACGGTAATTGTCTTCGCCCTGGGCAGGTACCTCCTTCCCGGGGGCACGAGGACCTACAGGATCGTGGCGGCCAAAAGGGATATAAAGGCGTGGGAGAGGATCACACCTGAGGATGTAAATCTGGTCGAGGTAAAGGCCAAAAAGCTTTCTCCCTATTATTTCACATCCATCTCACAGGTGATCGGTCGGACGCCGGTGATCGATATCAGATCCGGTCAGAAACTTCACCAAGGTATGTTCAGGGTGCCGAATCAAGAGCTATCAAAGGTGCTTCCGGAGGGAACCTATGGGTTCGTCTTTCCGCTTAATACTCCATCACTTTATCTCCAGGCTCAAAACCTCATGCCAGGCGACAGGATAGACGTGCTGGCTGAAATCAGGGATGAGATCACCAACGAGAGGATGGTGGTCGAGGTCGCCCAAAACCTGCTGGTAGTGGAGGTTAACTACGGTGAGCCACTGGACAGCGCCGAACAGGGAAGGGTTTCAACGAGCAGATTTCGCTTCACCACCAACAGATCCCAGAGGCGCGAAAGCAAGGTGCCCAGATCTTTAGTGTTGGCCGTGACACCCGATCAGGCTTACGCCCTGAAGCTCGCCTCCCAAACCGGCAACGTGAGCATCCTAGTCAGGTCCCTGAAGGGCGGTACGCCTCTTCCCACCAGCTCAGCCAAGACCTTGAACGAGTATCTCAGGGAGAAGGGGATTTTACCTCCCAAGGCCGTCATCAGCAAGACATCTCGAGGCGCCAGATTTAAGGCGTCAAAGGTAACCTTGATAAAGGGTACAACAGCCCAGGAGGTTCCCCTAGGAGGAGGCAAATGAGACAAATCGTCATTATTTCACTCCTTCTTTTTATCCTCACCTCCGGCGCCCTTTTGGGAAACGGCACGGGAGTGATGCTGACCGATTTGAAGGTCATCCCTTCTGAAGGAGGATACCAACTCGTTATCGAGCTCGACTCCCCGACGGCCTATATAGTTGACGATTCAAATCTGCCCTCAAGGTTGAGGGTGGAGATCATAGATTGCGGTATATCTCCGAAGCTGAGCCCGCCTAAACCTCTTCTCGTCAACAAGGGAGGGATATCGCGGATCACGCTGTCCGAGAACAAGCTCAGGGGGAGAACATACGTGGATATCTTCCTTTCGAAACGCGTCAGATACGTCAAGCGTTCCCCCAGAGCAGCTAGGAGAATCGTTCTGGAGCTGTTTCGCCCCACCACACCTGCAACGCGAAAAAAGACGGCTGAGGAGGCGGTCAAGCCGGTTCCGGCTTCCACCACCGCCACGACCATCGTCCATGTGACGTCGGTCACGTATAAACCGGTCGAAGACGGAATCGAGGTGCAGATCAAGGCGGACGGACCTCTTAAGGGCGAGGTGGTCGAGGAGGATAAGAAGCTGATCGTTCGGATCCCAAACGCCATTCTCGCCTGGGGGATAACAGGGGCGAAGAGCTTTGACGTTGAAAGTGATTCGGTGCAGAAGATAACCGTCCTCCAGAAAAGCGTCAATCCCGAAATCGTTCAGGTGGAGATCGATAGGAAGTATAAAGCGCCGTACAAACCTTTACCCTCTACCGATGCGACCTTATATCAGCTTAAGGTCGAATCGGCCCCCGCTTATAAACCCGCTGGGGCCGGTCCCTCCCTGACGGGCAATTTGCTCCGGATACCCGTGGGATATTCCTACACGATCGATGTGGAGCTTAAAGATGGCGATTCCGTAATCCTAGGCGATCCTGCGGTAGCCGATGCTGTGATAAATGCAGCGGGGGATATCACCATAAATGGCAAATCTCCTGGCAGGACCACCCTTGAGATATGGGGGCGGAAGGGGAGCCTCGCTCGATATATCATCGAGGTATATAAGGATACGAGCTGGATCGAGCAGGAGATAAAATCGCAGATAGATGACCCGGGCATATCGGTCAGGGTGGTGAACGACGTGGTGATACTTGAGGGGGAGGCGAAATCCGAAAAGAGCCATGAGCTCGCCAAGGCTATCGCTCAAGCCTATGTCAGCAAGGTGATAGATAACGTTGTTGTGAGACATGAGAGGGTGGATTTGGAGAAGACCATTCTGGACGCCCTCAGCGAACAGGGGTTAAGTGGGATCGATGTGAAAATCAGGGGCGGTGTGGCACTTCTCAGCGGCACTGTAGAGAGCGAATCGCAGAAGGGGATGGCCGAGCAGATAGCCAAGGCCTATGTGAGCAGCGTCGTCAACTCGATTCAGATAGCGTTGCCGGCCGATCTGGGATCCGCTATCCGAGCCCAGCTCAATATGCCCAATGTCTCGATCAAGCTTCTCAAGGATGCCATTATTCTAAGCGGTACGGTTGACACGGAGCAACAGAGAACGGAGGCCGAGAGGCTTGCTTCGATCTATTCAAACAAGGTGGTCAACCTCATTCAGGTCAGCCCCTCCAGGAAAACGGGTGAGGAGATAACGGCGGAGATAGGTATAAGCGGCGTTACGGCCAGATGGGTCGGAAATCAGATCTATCTTGAAGGCACCGTCAGGAGCGAGCTCGATTCGAAGTTCGCAGAGGAGGTGGCACAAAAGTATACCGATCAGGTGGTCAATAGGATAAAAGTCTCCAAGCCGATACAGATAAACGTGAAGGTTAAGGTGCTCGAGGTCAACAGGAGCGCGCTATCCCGTCTTGGCGTCAGTTGGTCCCAGGGGGTAACCTTCTCAGAGACAAGCATCCCCTCCCAGCCTTTCAAGATCGGTCGGATAGCACGTGCGAGTCTGCTGAATGCTAGGATAGATGCCCTTATAAGCTCCGGTTCAGCCAGATTACTGGCTGAGCCCAATCTGACGACCATCAGCGGACAACAGGCCACATCTCTATCCGGTGGCGAGGTTCCGCTGATCACCGAGACGCTAGGCGCCCCGGGCATAGGCAGGTTGGCGTTCGGGAGGGAATCCAGGGAATACGGCGTCAGACTGCAGATAACCCCTACCATAGATGAAGATGGCTATATAAACGTTCAGCTTGACTCTGAGGTCAGCGAGATAAACAGAGAGGCCGGCTTTTACACGCCTGTCGGTAGAATAGGAACTTTCGCGACCAGGAAGATCCAGGCCAACGTCAGGGCCAGGGACGGCGAGACGGTGGTGTTGGGAGGTCTGCTCCAACAGAGGGAGATCGATAACAAGACCCGCCTGCCCATACTTGGATATATCCCGATCCTGGGTCATCTCTTCACCTATTCCCGCAAGGAGAAGATCGAGACGGAGCTGGTGTACATCATGACACCGAAGATAATCAGAGAGGGCGGATCAGTTCAGGAGATTATGCCCCAGCTTTCAGCTGAAGCGACTGAGAGAAAACCCTTTACCTGGTGAGGATAATGAGGGCTTTCATAGCGGATAGCGATCCGGAATCCAGAAAGATTATAGGGAGATCTCTCGCCGAAAAGGGCATTCAGGTGATCGGCGAGGCTGATGACGGGGAGAGATGCCTGGAGTTGATCAGGGAAGATCCTCCGGACCTTCTCTTCGTGGAGGACGAGCTGCCGGGGATAAGCGGGACGGAGATCGCCAGAACGGTCTCAACGGAGATGCCGGAGACGATCGTGGTGATGACCTCCTATGAGGGCAGGTTCCACTCTCTCAGGAGGGCGATGCAATCGGGCGCCAGGGAATTCCTGCTCAAACCGATCGAGCCGGAGGATATAGAAGAGGTTCTAGCGAATATCTCCGGCATACCACGACGCCCGACCACTCGAGAGGCGGTTCAGGAGATCGAGGAACCGGTGATAGAGGAGGTTGAGGAGGTTATCTCATCCAACAGATGGGTGGTCTCCCTCTTCAGCTCGAAAGGGGGGATCGGAAGGACAAGCCTGACCGCTAACCTAGGCGTCATAGTTGCATCGAGAACGAGGAATTCGGTGGCCATGGTTGATCTGAGCCTTCAATTCGGCGAACTCCACGTCGTTTTAGATATTGTGCCGCAGTATACGATCTATGATCTTCTCCCCGCCGTCGAGAAGGAGGAGCTGACAGAGGAGGAGCTGCTCAAATATATGTCAGCACATCCATCGGGGGCGATGCTACTCGCCGCCCCTCCGCATCCCAGATATGCCGAAGAGGTGAGCGGGGAACACGTGGAAGCGATACTGGAGGTGATGAAACGGAGGTTCGATTTCATCCTGATAGATAACCCACCTCTCTTCATCGAGCCGACCCTTACCGCTTTAGACCTCTCGGATGCCATACTCTACCTGATACCAAATTCCATCCCAGGGGTGCGAAACGCCAAGGTCGCCTTGGACGTTATGCGGAGGCTTCATTATCCCCTCTCAAAGCTGAAGCTGATAGCGGTGGAGATGGAGGGCATAAGGGATGTGACGGTCTCCGATATGGAGGAAGTTCTGGGTATGATGGTTAAGGGCACGATTACTGTTGATCCCAAGCAAATGCTTGACTCCATAAACTCCGGGGTGCCGATCGCCATTCACCGGCCTAATTCGAAACTGGCTAAAGAGATGACGGAGATCGCCTCCATGTTGATAGGCGAAAGGCTTCCAACGGGATTCGAGAGAAACCGCAGAAGTTTGATCTCACGGCTTAAAAAGCTATTGGAATGAGGGATGTGATAGGATGTCTCTGATAGAGAGATTGAGGAAATTCGAAATGACCAATCCGCCTAGAGAGGGAAAAACCGGAGAGGTGCGTAAGGCTAAACCTAAACCCGAAAGGGTCGAAAGAACCAGGAGCCGAACCTTCTCCAGCAGCGTTGCCTCATATCGCTCCCCAAAGCCTTCCGAAGGGCGTGAGCGAGAGCCTCTCACCCATCGAGTGGTTCAACCTACTCCTCCTGTAAGACGGGAGCCTACTGAAACCGAGCAGGAGTCAGACTTGGATTTGGAGCTTAAAATCAGGATACACTCTCAGGTGCTGGACCTACTATCCCCTGAGCTGCTTTCAAGCGATGATGAGGCAAGGATCAGGATCGAGGTCGAACGTATATTGAGCTCGATCCTCAATCGCGAGATGATATCCCTTTCCCGCGGTGAGAAGGAGAAGCTGTTCGACGAGATAATGGCTGAGATACTCGGATTGGGACCGATAGAGGAGTTCATGAAAGACCCTGAGGTGACCGAGATAATGGTGAACGGTCCTCATAGGATCTACGTTGAGAGAGAAGGCAGGATATATCCGACGGGAAAGAAGTTCAAGGACGACGAGCATCTGCTCAGGATAATCCATAGGATTATAGCGCCGCTCAATAGACGTTTGGATGAGACCAACCCGATGGTGGATGCAAGGCTCCCGGATGGATCGAGGGTTAACGCTGTTATACCTCCGATATCGCTCGTCGGACCCGTGCTGACGATACATAAGTTCTATAAGGAGAGGTTCACCATGGATGAGCTCATCGAGCTAGGAACGCTCGATAGAAAGATGGCTGATTTCCTGGCAGCATGTGTCGTGGCGCGGCTGGACGTGATGATCTCAGGTGGAACGAGCACGGGCAAAACGACCTTCCTCAACGTTCTCTCCTCGTTTATCCCTGAGGGCGAGCGTTTGATCACGATAGAGGACGCGGCGGAGTTGAAATTACATCAGGAACACGTCATCACGCTTGAAGCAAGGCCGGCGGGATTGACCGGAAGAGGAGAGATCTCCATAAGGGATCTGGTTAGAAATGCTCTGAGAATGCGGCCCGATAGGATCATAATCGGTGAGGTTCGAGGGGGTGAAACGCTTGATCTGCTACAGGCCATGAACACCGGACACGAAGGATCAATGAGCACATGTCACGCTAACTCACCCTTGGATATGATCTCACGGCTTGAAACCATGGCGTTAATGTCCGGAATCGACCTCCCTGAAAGGGCTATCCGGGAACAGATCGCCTCGGCTCTTGATGTGATCGTCCAGATGGGACGTTTCCCCGATGGGTCGCGTAAAGTCGTCAAGATAACGGAGGTGCAGGGAATTCAAGCTGACAGGGTGATCCTTCAGGATATCTTCGTCTTCAGAAGAAAGGGGCTCGACAGAGACGGCCGGGTCATAGGAGAATTCACCTATACCGGAGCCAAACCTTCCTTCTTGGATCAACTTCAGGAGTTCGGATTTGATCCGGCTGAGTTAGGGATATTATGATGATTCCAGCGATAGCGATAGCGGCATTCGTCATAACCTCCTTTCTGATCTTCAGAGTTCTCTCCCGTCCGAGGGCGAGGAGGCAAAGGCTTGAGAGGTTCGCCGGTTCCCCGCCCTCCAAACCCGGTATTCCCGTCCAGATACCGTTTAGATATAGGCTTTCCTCGATGATCTATTCCAAGAGATATATAAAGCTTCTGCCGGTACCGATGGCCCTCCTTACAGCTCTTGCTTCGATGACGATAGCTCGCAACTTCCTCATGGGGGCGTTGTGGGGAGCTTCCACATACATGGTGGCGTATCTGATCCTATCCGCGTTGAGGGCTAAGCAGATAGATAAGATCAACTCACAGCTGATCGACGTTGTCGATTCCCTGGTTGGATCGATCAAAGCAGGATTAAGCTTACCTCAAGCCTTCCAGATCCTGGCCGAGGAACCCTCCCTCTCCCTTTCGAGCGAGTTTATGGGCGTGGTGAACCGAATACAGCTGGGGTCTACCGTTGAACAGGCGTTAGAATGGCTCAGCTCGAGGATTCCCATCCCCGATCTCAAGCTGGTCATTTCGGTGTTGCTGATCTATCAAGATGTAGGAGGCGATCTGAGCTATATGCTTGAGAAGACGGCAGATGCCCTCAGATATAGGATCAGGCTGAAAAGAGAGATAAGGAGATCCACGGCCCAGACAAGGCTCTCGGCTGTGATAGGCGTAGCCATACCTTTTGGATTGGCCTTCTTTATCTACAATCTCAACCCCGGTTTCCTTACTCCGCTCTATACGACCAGACTTGGGCTGATCCTGTTGAGCCTGGGGCTGGCGATGAGCGTGACTGGGGTTATGATCATCTATAAGATAGTGAGAGGTATTGAGTTTTGAGCTTCTGGCATTATCTGATCATATTTTCTATATCAAGTCTCC
>CAZHVH010000100.1:0-2381 GCA_964535855.1 uncultured bacterium | reverse complement strand
GTATACCTGGATCATACGCAGGGGTAGAAAAAGGCAGGAGAACATTGAGAAAACACTGCCCGATTTCCTCGACATGCTCGACATACTTATAGGAGCGGGTTTCTCCTTCTCCACCGCTATGGAGAAGATCCTGGGATACATACAGAAGGGCGCCCTTAAGGAGGAACTCTCAAGGGTGATCAATGAGATGAGAGTGGGAAGGTCTTTTGAGGAGGCGATGAAGGGACTATCTCGGAGGATGAGGATGCCAATACTCTCATCCTTCGTGGGAGCGGTGATCCAGGCACATAAGCTTGGGGTGGATATAAGCGATGTTATAAGAGCACAGGCGGAGTCCATAAGGACTCATAGACGGCAGAAAGCGGAGGAGGCCGCTGCCAAGGCAGCCACAAAGATGATCTTCCCCCTTATACTCTGTACGCTGCCCATGCTTTTCATCCTTCTTATGGGACCTGTCATCATAAGGGCGATGTCGCTGATGAGGTGATCCGTGTTCGCCACAGTGGTAAACCGAACCAAGGATAGGGTAATAGGGGATAGGATAAAGATCGCCGATACCTTCTGGAGCAGATTCCTCGGCCTGCTCGGCAAAAAAGGTATCTCACCTGGTGAAGGGGTTCTGATCGTCCCTTGTAACTCAGTTCACACCCTTTTCATGCGGTTTACGATTGACGTGATCTTCCTCGATGAGAGGATGAAGGTGATGAAGGTTCTGCCCTCGATGAAACCTTACAGATTCAGTCCCATCGTCAGGGGAGCGCATTCCGTGCTGGAATTGGCTGAGGGGGAGATAGAGAGGATAGAGATTGAAGTCGGTGACCTTCTGGAGGTCATCAACGGGTGAACGGGTGGATCGAAAGCCTCATAACTTTCCTCTTCCCTGCCAGATGTAGATGTTGTGGAGATGAGCTGGGAGTATGGCGTATCAAGTACATCTGCCCCGACTGCTGGGCCAAGATCCAGCCTATTCGTGAACCCGTCTGTCATATCTGCGGGTATCCGATCTCCCTTGATCCGGCCCTCCGCTCGATCCCCATGGAACTGCTCTGTCGGGACTGCATTCAAGCCAGACCTCCTTTCACCAAAGCTCGGTCGGCCGTTCTATACCAGGATGCCGTCGAGACGGCCATACGCCTTCTGAAATTCGAGGGCAAGCAGGTGATGGCTCATCCACTGGCTCAGCTTTTGATCGAGCACGCCCCGCTCGACGAGTTCGACGATGCTCAGATGGTCATCCCAATGCCCCTCTCCAAAAGGCGTTTGGCTGAGAGGGGATTCAACCAAGTGGAGCCGCTGGCGAGAGCCGTCGCCGAAAGGATGGGGCTTGAGTATAAAGACGATGTTCTTTTTAAAAGCCGCGATACCCCTCCCCAAAGCCGATTTCAGGAGAGGGAAAAAAGAAAACAAAACGTGATGGGAGCGTTCCAGGTCAAGAACAGATCCTCGATATCGGGACTAAACCTACTGCTGGTAGACGACGTCTTAACGACAGGTGCAACGGTCTCTGAGGCTGCTAAGGCTCTCCTTGAAGCCGGAGCCGCTTCCGTCTACGTTTTGACCTTAGCAAGGGCGGGGATATAAGATGATCCATCGAAGACAGATGGGGTCCTTCATGATATCCTTTATCCTGCACCTGATTTTCCTTTTGATCCTATGGATGATCCTCGGATCAAGAGAGTCCAATCCCCTCTCCGGCAGTATGCAGGTCGAGATACTCTCCGTCAGACAGCCGAAGGTCGCCCGAAGAATCGTTCCCAAAAGGATAGCGCCTATCAGAAGCTCTCATAAGATATCCTCCGCCGAAGCCGATAGGAAGGTGAATAGGACAAGGGTAAATCTATCCGTGCCTGATCTCTCGTTCGACCTCAACTTGAAGATCGAGGATGAGCTTCAGGTGAGCGATGATGGATGGTTGGCCGTGCCGCAGGGGGAGAAGGAGGCGAGAACCGGTCCTATCGCTTTACCAAGATCGAGGAAACCTGCCAACATATTCACCCCTGCCGTGAAAAGAGGGACAGTCGAGGGCATTCAGAAGGAGATTGAACCACAGGGAATTGACATCTCCGATATGTTGGATGCTATGATCGAGGAGATGATCGGGAAAAACCGATCGGGGAGGATGGATCTGGTCTTTCTCGTGGACTCCAGCGGCACGATGCGTCCCCATATCCTGATGATCGCTAGAAAGCTTTCAGGAATGGCTAAAAAGGTCAAGGAGGCGAGCATCGACCTGCTCGTCGGTGTGGTCTCATTCAATCGGATGGAGCGGGAAGATCTTATAAGGATCTTCGGCCCCACAGACGACATATCAAGGGTCAGGGAGAACTTGATCTCGATAAGATGTATAGGCGATGAGCGGGCGTTGAACGCCCTTATGACGG
>CAZHVH010000099.1:2115-9924 GCA_964535855.1 uncultured bacterium | reverse complement strand
GGCCTTTCCACCCGATAGGGTTCGCCATAGGGCCGATATGGATAATGGATCAGATATGGTTCACCTGTTTTCTCGCCTGGGCGGTCAAGCTCGCGGTTGTCAGATGGGGTGGTTTGAAGGCATACCGATCCGTCAGGCCTATTTTCCTTGGGCTCATTCTGGGACAGTTCGTCTGTAACGGGACATGGATCCTGATCGATATCATCGCCGGAGGCAGAGGAAACAGGATATTCTGGATATAGCGTGTAAGAGCACGGCGGCGCCGTGCCCTTACAGCTTCACCTCGAATTCATACGGAACGGTTTCCGCCTGATGGGTTTTGGAGGATTTCTCGGCAAGGTCCATAATGGCGATAACCCTGCGCCCCTCCTCGGGTTTGACGATGAGCTCCTCGCCTTCCCTCAGGTGCGCCACGATGTTCTCATAGAAGTGATGCTTATAGAAATCCTTCCAGGCGCCCCCGTCATTGGGAATCTCCTGCTCCTTGGGCTGTCCCTTCACCTCGGAGTAGACCTTGAATCCGCCGCCATGGGAGACGACGGCGCCTTTGGTTCCAAGCACCCACCATCTGGGTTTGGGCGCCTTGGCTATACTGGACATTATCACGTTAGCGGTCGCGCCGTTGGCGAACCGGATAACCGCCTCAACGTGATCCTCATTCGAGATATCATGCCAGACCAGATTAGGGTTGTAAAAGCCGGAGACGTTGACCATGTGTGAGGGGATTATGTGTAAAAGCCAATCCAGGTAGTGGGCGCCCCAGTCGTAGAACGCGCCGCCGGAGATAGATTTGACGCTGCGCCACCAGTTGGGATTCGGCCTTCCATAGCCGCCGCCGAACATCTCGACTCGGAAAACATCGCCAATCAACCCCTTTTTGATTATCCTTCTCAGCGTGTTAAAATCTGCGTCCCAGCGTCTGTTGTGATAGACCGAAAGCATCTTGCCCTGTTCTCTAGCGGTGTTTATCATCTCCGTTGCCTCGGCGATGGTTATGCACATCGGCTTTTCGACTATGACGTGCTTGCCGGCCTTGAGGCATCTGATCGCCACAGGGGCGTGGAGGTTGTGGGGAAGGACGACCGTGATCAGATCGAAGTTCTCCCTCTCCAGCATCTCATCCAGGTCATTATAGGTGTTGACCTCGGGAAAGTCCTTCTTGGCCGCCTCGGTTCGCTTGGGATCGATATCGCAGATCGCTACGAGTTTTATACCCTCGGTCCCTTTCATCGCGCTGGCGTGATGCTTACCCATATTGAATGCAGCGCCATATCCGATGACAGCGCCCTTGATGACCTCTCCCGACATTTCCTCCTCCTTAGGGGATCTTACGAAGGTTCAAACGGGTGAAATGATATCACAATCGAGGATTTAGATCAAGTCTTGCTTCTATTGACAAGCCTTTAGGCGTGGAATATAATTAGGGATGAGCTCGATTGAAAGCGGAGGAGAGAATGAGTGGAGAGAACAAACATCGGGTTAATGCTAAGCTCACCGAGATGGAGGTGCATACGGAGAGGAGGTTTAACCTCATAGCGTTGGGATTCGGTAGATTAACGAGGCCCAGGGTAATTAAGATCATAAACATGGCTTTCCTCGACTCATCGGGAAGAACTCACAGATTCATCGTGGAAAGGGAAGGTGAATCCCCGGCGTTGGAGGCGGCAAGGTGGGTAAGAGGAGACAGAGGTGTGCTCGTATACAGGACAAAGAGGAGGGTGTTCGGAGGGGAAGAGGAGGAGTTCGTGGACTTCTATAGGGGATTCACGCTGGGGGAGGATGGTAAGCTCGTTCCGATAAGCGCTGAGGATCAGGAGGACGCGGCGGAGAGTGAAGAGGAAACCGCTCAGCCTGGGGAGGTAATAGAGGAAAGAGAGGCCGCCCGGAGGCTTGAATCGGAGATCTCCGCCAAAGGCAAACCCTTCATCACGATATGGATAATAGCCGTTAACTTCTTAATCTGGCTGGCTATGACCGGCGCTGGAGGGTCCACAAAGGCCCCCGTTTTGATCGAGTTCGGCGCTCAGATAAACAGCTTGATCCTGAAAGGCGAATATTGGCGGCTGATCACCTCCATGTTCCTGCACATCGGACTGCCGCATTTTCTGTTTAACAGCATTTTCTTCTTCATGTTCGGCCGGATCCCTGAACTCCTTTACGGGCGTATGAGATTTCTCACCATCTATATCCTATCGGGATATATAGGCAACCTGCTCTTTTTGGCGCTCGGCGATCCTTACACGGTTTCAGCGGGAGCATCGGGAGCAATCTTCGGAATTCTCGGCGCCAATATCCCACTACGTTACTATCTGAGGAAGAACCTCATCTTCACCAGCAGGCTCAGATATCTCGTTGGTATCGGCTACGTGATCTTCATATTCCTCAGAAGCATCGGCGAAGGGGTGAACATCCTCGCCCATCTCGGAGGGTTGATCTCCGGAGTGACGATCGGCTTTCTCATGGTACCGATGAGCATAAAGACGGGATTCAGGGAACTTCCTTCCGAAGGATCCGGTCCCTCCTTGGAGAGGGGAGAGAGGATTGAGATCAAAGCTCTGATCCTCGGCGGAACGGTCGTACTTCTGACCTTCCTCTGCTTTCAGATTCCCCTGATGGGAGAGAAACCGATACGGCGAATGATAAACAGACCGATTGTCTGGAAATTCGACCCTCCCAAAATCCAATTATATAAGGCCGCCATACAGGGGAAGGAGAACCCGAAAGAGTATGCGCTTCATATGAGAGGGTTCCCGATGAGCTTCACGATTATCACCAGGCGATGGAAGTTCACGTATAACGGCAAGATGTATAGGGTTGAGGAGAACGATGTCCTTATCGTTAGGGGCGATGGATTTCTCAGCAATTACTCAGCCGACATCTATCGTGATGACCTGCGTTTAATTTTATCCCTAAGCAGGACCCTCCACAACAAGGGGGAAAGACAGTGGCTGGAGATCGTAGGTCCGGATGGCGTCAGGATTGAAAGGGCCGATGAGAACGGGATAAAATCGATCTCATATAAGAACCTATCGGCGCTGTACGGGTCGCCGCCGATAGATCGGATATTGGAGATACCCAAGGGCGAGAAGTTATCCTACATGCTGTTCGATCCCGACCGTTCAAAGCTTACCCTTGCTGAGGTGGTTATGATCGATAAGAGAGATGCCCCTTCTCCAAATGAGCCCTGGACCGCTCACTGGCGCGATAATGATATTGATGTCTTCTACGATCAAACCACGGACAGGGTGAGCCGAATAAAATTCGGCGGTGTGACGCTTGAAAGCTGTAGCGTGGAGGAGGCATTGAAGGAGAGAAAATTGTAAGGGACGTGTTTCCGCCGGTGTAGGACGCAAGACCTCGCGTTTCTATAGGAAAGGCGGGTGAACCACCCTAAATTGTGGAAAATGGAGGTAAGCCGTGCTTTTTGAGCCGTTGAAGATCAGAAATCTAACCTTGCGCAATCGATACGTCATGCCCCCTATGGTCACCAACATGTGTGTCACGTCTGGACAGGCGATAGCGTATTATCGGGAAAGGGCCAGGGGCGGCGTCGGATTGGTGATAGTCGAGGCAACCCATGTGGATAGGTTCTCCTATCACTTTTTCCTTAAGGGGTTGAGCCATCTGGTCGACGCCGCGCATAAGGAGGGAGCGGCCATAGCGATACAGCTCTTCCACGGTGATGTCTTCGACTGCCGGGAGACGAATCCGACGGAGCTCACAAAGGAGCAGATCGGCAGGTTGAAAAGGAAATTCGTCTACGCGGCCCTCAAAGCCCGTGAGGCGGGTTTCGACGGCGTGGAACCTCACGGCGCCCACGGTTTTTTCCTCAACCAGTTCTTCTCGCCTGAGCGTAACAGGCGGACGGACGAATACGGCGGCTCGCTCGAAAATCGGATGCGGATGGGGTTGGAGATCGTCAGATCGATCAGAGAGAGCTTAGATCCGGACGCCCTGATCCTCTATCGTCACACGCCCGTCGGGATGGGTTATACGCTTGAGGAGAGCATCCGGTTCGCCGTCGAGCTCGAGAGAGCGGGGTTGGATGTGATAGATATATCTCCCAGCACGAGTAAGGGCGGAGAACATGCGGACCTTGCCGCCGCTATCAAATCCGCCCTCAGCATACCCGTCATAGCCGTCGGTGGGATGGAGGATCCGGAGATGGCGAAAAGGGCGCTCAGGGATGGGAAGTGCGATCTCGTCGCCGTCGGCCGAGGGTTGATCGCCGATCCGCATCTGCCGATGAAGGTTAAAGAGAATCGCGTGGATGAGATAGTCAAATGTGCTAAGTGTTCTGAAAAATGCTTCGGGAATCTGAGCGCCGGCCTGCCGATCTCGTGCGTGCAAAATCCTAAGGTCGGCTTGGAATATCTCAACTCGATCTGAGGAGGTGAACCGATGATTAAAGTTGGCATATTGGGCGCGGGGACGATGGGGGGAATGCACGCCGGCTGTTATTCTCAAATCCCCGACGTCAAAGTGGTCGCTATAGCCGATAAGAGGAGGGATGCCGCTCAGAAGGTGGCTGAGCCGCTCGGCGCGGAGACCTTCGAGGAAGCCGATGAGCTGATCGAGAAGACCGACGTGGACATAATCGATGTCTGTATGCCCACTCCGCTTCATAAGGAGTTCGTCATCAAAGCCGCCCGATCCGGAAGGCACGTCTTTTGTGAAAAGCCGCTCGCGCTGAGCGTCCAGGACGGGGAGGAGATGATCGAGGCATGCGACAGGGCAGGCGTCAAATTCATGGTCGGACATGTCCTCAGGTATTTCCACGAATACGTGGCGATAAAACGACAGATCGACGCCGGGGCCATAGGCAGACCCGCCGTCATCCGCGCATCGAGATGTGCCAGCCAGCCGGTCGGATGGCAGGACTGGTATAAAAAACGTGAGATGAGCGGAGGGGTATGTCTAGATCTGATCATCCACGACTTCGACTTCCTCAGATGGTGCTTCGGCGACGTCGAACGGGTGTTCGCCAGGGGGGCGATGTATGATCGGGAAGTCCCCGTCGATTATGCGCTCGTGACCCTGAGGTTCAAAAACGGCGTGATCGCTCACGTCGAGGGGAGCTGGGCGCATAGCGGATTCTTCACCACGTTCGAGGCCGCCGGAAGCGAAGGGCTGATCTACTTCGACAGCCGAACCTCCTCGCCCATCAGGATATTCGTCAAGACACAGGCCGAGGGGAAAGCTGCCGTCGAGGTGCCCGAAAGCCCCGTCAACGTCAGCCCCTACTTCATGGAGATCGATCATTTCGTGGGATGTGTCAGGGATGACAGGGAGCCGGAGATAACCGGCCAGGACGCCCTTGAGGCGATAAGGATAGGGATAGCGGCGCTGGAGTCCATAAAAACCGGAAAGCCGGTCACGCTTTAAAAAGGGGGTGAAGGGATGGTCAAGGTCGGAATGATAAGTTTCGCTCATATGCACGCATACAGCTACGCCTCCTGTCTTAAGGAGCTTCCCAACGCCGAGATCGTGGCGATATACAACGAAGATACGTCCGTAGCCGATGATCTATGTAGGAGGTTTGGCGGGAAATTCTTCGACGACTATCATAAGCTCCTAGAGGAGGATCTGGATGCGGTGATAGTCTGCTCGGCGAACGCCGATCACAGGGAACATGTCACAGCGGCCGCGGAGGCTGGGAAGGCTGTGCTTTGTGAAAAGCCGATCGCCACCACTGTTGAGGACGGGCAGGAGATGATAGAGGCGTGTGAAAAAGCGGGCGTCAAATTCGGCATCGCCTTCCCATGCAGATACATCCCCGCCGTCAGGCGCGCCAAGGAGGCGGTGGAGTCGGGTCAGATCGGAAGGATAATCGGCATCAAGGGGACAAATCACGGCTCGATGCCCGGGGGATGGTTTACCCAGAAGGAGAAAAGCGGCGGCGGAGCCGTGATGGATCATACCGTCCATGTGGTGGATCTGTGGCGATGGTTCCTCAAAAGCGAGGTGGTTGAGGTCTATGCCGAGTCCGATACCCTTATGCATCAGATCGAGGTGGACGACTGTGGGATACTGACGCTGCTCTTTGATAACGGGGTCTTCGCCACGCTGGACGCGAGCTGGTCGAGGCCCAAATCCTTCCCCACATGGGGCGATGTGACCATGGAGATCGTGGGGATTAACGGGGTGATCTCCCTGGACGCCTTTGCCCAGGATTTCGACCTCTATAACGACAAGGTCATGAAGGCCCAATGGATCTACTGGGGGGATAACATGGACATGGGGCTGATCTCGGACTTTATAGAGAGCATCGAGGAGGATCGCCCCTTCATGATAACGGGCGAGGACGGTCTGCGAGCGTTGGAGGTGGCCTTGGCGGCATACAAGTCCGCCGAGACCCACGAGCCGGTCAAGTTGAGGTGACCATATTATGAGAGTCGTAGGGGTTATCCCAGCCAGATACGCATCGAGCCGGTTTGAGGGTAAAGCCCTCGCCGATATCCTCGGCAAACCGATGGTCCAACACGTCTACGAGAGATCCCTTAGGGCCCAAACGATCGATCTGGTCATCGTCGCCACGGACGATGAGAGGATATATGAGGCGGTTAAGGGATTCGGGGGGGAGGTCGTGATGACCTCCCCGGACTGCCCCACGGGAACCCATCGTGTCGCTGAGGTGATCAGGGAGATGGATTGCGAGATCGTTCTCAACATTCAAGGAGATGAACCGCTGCTTGAGCCGGAGATGTTGGATGCCATCGTTCAACCTCTCCTGGATGATCCAGCGATACCCGTCTGCACCCTGGTCTACAGGATAGGATCGGAGGATTTCTATCGAGATCCCAACGTGGTGAAGGTGGTTGTGGATAGATCCGGATTCGCCATGTATTTCTCACGCTCTCCCATCCCCGGAAATAAATCCCTCTCTTGGGACCCGGATGCCCCTGCGTTCGGTCACATCGGGCTTTACGCCTATAGGAAAGAGGCATTGCTGTGGTTTGTTCAGGCTGAACCCGCTCCCTTTGAAAGGGCTGAGGGGCTTGAACAGCTGAGATTTCTGGAGAACGGTTACAGGATCAGGGTGATCGAAACAGATCGCCCCACCATAGGGGTGGACACCCCCGCCGATTTGGAAAGGGTTATAAGAAGGCTTTCCGAGGGCAAGACATGAGCACACAGGGGGTCTCGCTGAAAGTTGGATATACATATCAGGATTATCTCAAACTTCCTGATGACGGGAAGAGGTATCAGATCATACAGGGAGAGCTTTTCATGGCACCCGCACCATCGCCCTATCATCAAAGGATATCTAAGAAGATAGAGCATATAATCGATGCCTTCGTTGAGAAAAATGGATTAGGCGAAGTGCTTTACGCTCCCTGCGATGTTGTGTTATCGGAGAGGGACGTGGTTCAGCCTGACATACTGTTCATCTTCAGGGAGAGATATCACATCATCGGGGAGCACTATATCGGAGGAGCACCCGATCTTGTGGTTGAGATACTCTCACCGGCCACCAGGAATCTGGACAGAGAACATAAGAGGAGGCTATATGAACGGCATGGGGTGAAGGAGATGTGGATAGTCGATCCGGAGATGGGGGAGATAGAGGTGTTGAGGTTGGTAGGGGAGAGGTTTGTGCTACATGGCAGATATGGGAGGGATGATCTCTTGGAATCCCCTCTCCTTGAGGGATTGAGCTTCAGAGTTAGGGAGGTACTGTGAGGATGACAGAGGTGCAGATCCCCGTTCAGGAGAAGGTGAGGTATACGTATAAGGATTACCTTGAACTTCCCGATGACGGGAAGAGGTATCAGATCATACAGGGAGAGCTTTTCATGGCACCCGCAC
>CAZHVH010000099.1:0-2015 GCA_964535855.1 uncultured bacterium | reverse complement strand
ATGGGAGGGATGATCTCTTGGAATCCCCTCTCCTTGAGGGATTGAGCTTCAGAGTGAACGAGATATTTTGATTTTATCTGGAGGGATTCAGGTGACGAAATACATATTCGTTACAGGTGGCGTTGTCTCATCGGTAGGCAAAGGTATAACTACCGCGGCCCTCGGCAGGTTGCTCATAAATCGAGGCTATAGGGTCATGGCGCTGAAGATAGATCCCTACATCAACGTCGATGCCGGGACCATGAATCCGTTCCAGCACGGCGAGGTGTTCGTCACCAACGACGGGGCGGAAACAGATCTGGATCTGGGCCATTATGAGAGGTTTCTGGGCATAGAGCTTACCAGGCATTCGAACTTCACCAGCGGAGCGGTCTACAGCGAGGTCATAGCCAAGGAGAGGCGGGGTGAGTTTCTGGGTCAGACCGTTCAGCTTATCCCCCATATAACGAACGAGATCAAGAGCCGAATATATCAGCTCGCCCGGGAGAGCAACGCCGATATACTTATCACCGAGATCGGCGGGACGATAGGCGATTTCGAAACGCCCCCTTTCGTGTGGGCGATACGGGATATCGGAAGGGAGGTCGGAAGGGAGAACGTCCTCTACATCCACGTCAGCTTGATAGCCTATCTCTCCTGGGGTGAGCCGAAGACCAAGCCCACACAGCACAGCGTCAGGGCGCTTCAGGAGCTGGGTATACAACCCGATATCCTCATCTGTCGCACCCGTAAACCTCTCAGCGCGAGTTTGAGAGAGAAGATATCCCTCTTCTGCGGCGTTCCCATAGAGGGGGTCATCGAGGGAAGGGATACCGATATCGTATATGAAATCCCCCTGATATTTGAAAACCAGGGGTTGGCCGATCTGGTGATAAAGCGGCTCAATCTCAGGAACAATCCACCTAAAATGGATGAGTGGCGCCGGATGGTCGAAAGGCTTAAAAACCCCAAGCATCACACCACCGTGGCGATCGTCGGCAAATATACCAGAGGGAGCGATGCCTACATAAGCGTTCAGGAGGCGCTGAAACACGGGGGAATAGCCAACGATGCCGGGGTGAAGATAAAATGGGTCGATTCGGAATCCCTGCTCAAACGCCGCGATCTGAATAAGGTTTTCGCCGGCGTGGACGGTATACTGGTGCCCGGGGGATTTGGATACAGAGGGATCGAAGGTATGATAGTAGCTGTCAGATATGCCCGTGAGAACAAAATACCTTTCCTAGGGCTTTGTTTGGGAATGCAATGTATGGTGATAGAGTTCGCCAGAAACGTCGCGGGTCTCGATAGAGCAAACAGCACGGAGTTCGATCCTGAAACGCCACATCCCGTCATAGACCTGATGCCCGATCAACGGAACATATCGGACAAGGGCGGCACGATGCGCTTGGGACTGTACCCGTGTATCCTAGACAAAGGCTCCAAGGCGTTTGAGGCGTATAGGCAGCCGATCATCCTGGAACGACATAGGCATCGGTATGAATTCAACAACAAATATCGAACGACGCTTAGCTCCAAGGGGTTGAAGCTTTGCGGGATCTCGCCAAGCGGCGATCTGGTGGAGATGGTCGAGGTGAAGGATCATCCCTGGATGATCGGCTCGCAGTTTCATCCTGAGTTCAAGTCTAAACCGCTTGATCCTCATCCTCTTTTCAAGGCGTTTGTCAGGGCCATGCTGGAATATCAAAACGAGGATGAAGACCGATGAGAGGGCAAAATTGGAGGCCCTCTCTGAAGGAGGCTGTTCGCCATGATGCCGAGTCGCGCAGATAAGCTCGAAAATACTATCCGCCGCCCATTGTCCGCTGTCCGCTGTAAAGTAACGGCGGACGGCAGACGGCCGACAGCGGACATTACTTTCGGAATAACCTTAGCGCTGTTCGCTTTTTTCCTCATTGGCGACCTTATGGCCCTCGCGGATGGCCCCGACACCTACGTACTGCCCCTGCCACCGCCCAACGTCATCGGCCATTCGGATGTGACGATCTGGTGGAGCGGCAGGCCCTCCGATGGAG
>CAZHVH010000098.1:0-9968 GCA_964535855.1 uncultured bacterium | reverse complement strand
CCGGTGGGCTCGTCTGCGAGGATAAGCTTGGGACGGTTGAACATCGCCCTTGCTATGGCCACGCGTTGACTCTCGCCCGCGCTGAGCTGAGAGGGCTTGTGGCGCTCCCGGTCGGCAAGGCCCAATCTGCCCAAAAGCTCCTTCGCCCGATCTCTATCCCCTTTCCCCTCTCCAGCTCCTGCCGCCAATAGGACGTTCTCGATGACGTTCAGATAGGGAACGAGGTGGAACATCTGAAAGATGAACCCGATGTTCTCGGCCCTGAATTTAGCTCTCTCCCTCTCGCCCATCGAGTAGAGATCCCTGCCGTTCACGACCACCCGCCCCTCGGTCGGTCGGAGCATACCGCCGATGATCATCAGTAGGGTGGTTTTACCGCTGCCGCTGGGACCTCTCACCACCACGAACTCGCCCTCCTCGATCCGGAGATCGACGCCGTCCAGAGCCTTCACCCGATTCCCGCCGGTTCGATATATCTTGGTGAGGCTTTCGCAGGATATCATTCTAACCCATCACCTCCCCTTGAATTCCCCGGCGAAACGACGGGTGAGCTTCAGATAAAGATCTCCGTACTCCTTCGACGGCTCTATCTCGCTTCCCTCATGCCACTCGTTCCAACTGGTTATGAGTACCCAGTCAGGCCGCGCCTTCATCGCCTCCTCCCATTGAACCCTATAGAGCTCGCCGTCGAACCTCTCGACCTTTATGCCGGGCTTTCTGATCTTCGTGTCGTCATAGCCCGGGATTATGGTGATACAGCTTATCACGCCGCCATCCCGCGCGACCTTGACCCACCCGGAGTAGGTATCCCTGGCCCATCGACGCACCTGGTCCACCGTTTTGTCCCGCATGGCTACGCATGGGTTGTAGGTGTGGACGCCCTGAAAGATGGCAGCCGCATCGGGGGAGATACGGTCTCCGATGAGAAGAAATCCGCCACCATATCTCTCCCTCAGTTTCTCTATGACCTCCCTCCATCCCTCAAGACCGATCTGTCCGATCGCCCGGCCGTAGATGAAGATGACGGGTTTCCCCTCCACCTTAAGCCATGCGGATTGATCCCCATATTCCTCCAACACGTATAAAAGATCATCCACCGCCCGATCGACCTTATTTTCCGGGACGGTCTCATAGTAGATCGTCACCAGCCTTCCGTGTCGTTCGGCGGCTTGAAGGATCGGTTTCATCGCCTCGTCGCTGAAGTCCCCTTTACCCCACCAGCTCACGATGAAACCGTCCACGTTGTTCTCCCCGGCCCATTTGGCGTGTTGATCGCACAGTTTGGGATCATGGCTGTCGTAGGGTCCAAGGGTGGGATAGTGGGTGGAGCTCGCTATCTCCTTTTTCTCCTGATCCACACCCGACCAATGAACCCATCTGCCGCTCACCTGTGGGTTGCCGTACCATGGGTAATAGAAAGCTAACACAAGCTTCGACGCGCTAACGGGCTGAGCGGCATATGCGAGACATAGGAAGCTAAACCACGTCATATCGCACCTCCTCACCCTTCCCTCAGCGTGAGGGCGGGGTCCTGTGTCACGGCCACCATCGCCGGTATGAAGCTGGAGAGTGCGGCGAAGGCCGGAGCGGCGATGAGCGACCAACCCAGAAGACCGTATATCGGCTTTATCATCCTGGCCGTCACCTTGAATATGTCGGGTCCCAGTGTTAGAGAGAGCAGAGTGCCGACCAGGAATCCTAAAGCGGCGCCGATCAGACCTATCGCGATCGCTCTGCCCAAAAATAACAGAGCGATTTTGCTCGATCCATATCCCAGGGCACGCATGATTCCTATCTCGTATCTCCTATCCCTGACGTTCATCATCGCCAGAGCGCCGATCCACACAGCACAGACGACGATTACAAACGGCATAACGATGGAGAAATACCTCTCTATCATCCATCTCTGATTTCGCCGCGCAAGGGCGATGGATTGGAGCTCTATCACCTTCGCATCGGGCAGAAGCTGAGCGAGCTGTCTGTGCAGGGTTCTCCGGAATTCCTCAGGCGACAGCGTGTAACAGACGCACTCCAGAGCCTTTATCTCGTTTATCCTCCCCTTCAGGCCCAATATCTTTTGAATATCGTGAAGATGCCCGTAGATACGGATATCATCCATGCTGCCGGTCTGGGAGAGCGCTTTAGCCACCGTGAAGCGTTCGCCGAGAAGATCTATCACATCCTCCTCCTTAATCCCCAGGCTCCGCGCGATCTCATAACCGATGTAGACCGTTCCGGGTTTGACGGAGAAGCTCAGCGGTTTTTTCTTCTTTCCGGGGGGAGAGACCTCGGGCAGGATTCCGGTCAGTATAACGCTTTTACCTCGCCACGTCGTCTTTCTCTGCAGGGTCGCCATCAGATGGTTGTAATAGAGCCCCTTCTGTTTGGCGAAGCGGTAGACGTAATCCTCCGGCATCGTGTGTTCGGAGAACCCCTCGGCCCAGAATTTATCCATGTCGGTGTCCTTCGGGATTATCCTCAGGTTAAACCCCATGTTCTTCAACACCACCCTTGCCTCCTCTCTGGCAGCTCTTCCGGTTGTGTGGAAGAATATGAACAGGGCCACCGCCGTCAGGACGGCCAAAAGGCTGAAGAGGAAGTTAAACTTCCTATGAGCTATCTCCTTGAAGATCATATAAAATAGGTTCATACCTGCTTCCTCCCACATGGGGTTTCAACAGTTTCCCCAGAGTTTTCATATCCTCCTCAAGATCTTCCACTGTGTAGTTGATCGGAACCCCTTTTTCGTTTAGCAAGTCCATCATTTCATATCTTGACACCTCCGCTATCTCCGCGGCTTTACCCATAGATACGAGCCTTTCCCTATAAAGCTCTACCGCTATGATTCTCTTTAAGAACCTTTCTAACTCGTTCCCTTTTATCTTGCAGATCGCTGTTATTCCCTCAGGGAGATTTATTGTAACTTCCAAGGTTATCCCTCCAAACTATCGATAATTCATCCACCAGTGAATTCTAACTATCCTATTATTCACACTTCCCTCCTCCGTGTACGCAATATGATAAAGGCTGCGGCGATCAAAATCAAGGTTGATATCCCGATGAGGGGAAGGATTATCGTTCGAAGGACCGACCCACCCCCATGTGGATCAACCCGTTGGTAAGTCATGTCGCTCACCTGGGCGGGCGAGAGCATAGCTACGGATGAAACGTTATCGTACTCCACTTCTCTCTCCTCATATCCGTAGAATAGATCCTGCGATTCCTCCTCGCCGTTTGACGTAGACCCGATCGCCAGGATTTGACCTACCTCCGCCTTCACCATCGGGTTCTCGGCGTCGAATCCCAGGATTTTGACCACCTCCGTCTGAACCTCCTCATCCCATTTAAGAGGTATCATCTTCCCCAGAATCCACCCTCTATCGAGCCCGCACTCACAGGCCTGGCCTACGGCGGAGAGGATATTGAAGAGACCGCTTGCGGTGATCCCCCCGCCCTTGAGGACGGGCCCTATTCGTCGTCCCCTCCCGTAGAGCACGGCAACGTGGGGTTCACCGCTCCCCTCATCTATGCCGAGGCTCCAAAGCAGTATCCTCTCCTCAGCGAAGGAATCCGGGGATATCGTGATCAGATGAGGTGGTTCATCGACGGATTTGGGAAACTGGCTCATCATCCTCCTGATCTCGCCCGTCGCTTCCGAGATCGCCTTCTCCGCCCTCTTGTTCGCCTGAGTTTCCCCTCCCAGGACAAACAGGACGATGCAGTACGCTCTGACGATATGTTTGAGTATCTCTTCCCTCACCGGCGAGGAGACGATCCCCTCCATCACGTTCCACACTGACCCCTTAAACGTCTTGCCTCGCCCATGCAGCGGCAGGAAAAGGGATCGTCCGTCTTCGGGCGAGACCAGAACGGCAGCCGGCAGGTGGGTTATATGCCAGAATCTGAAGTATCTCATGGCGGGATGATCCCCCCCTCGATCGACGTTCACCACCTCTGCCATCACGTTGGCCTCCATCAAAGCGACATATGAGATCTCCTTGAGCACTTTCTCCTGTTCCTCGGGCGTATCCTTTCCTGTGAAAAGATAGAGCTGGTAAGGGGTGGAGCCTATATCGACGAACCCTACGTCGCGGACGGTATATTTACATCCGAAGGCGGCGGAAGGAAGCAAAAGGATACAGATTAGAAAGGCGAGGACGATTTTTCCCCGCCCAACGGAGGAACCCAACGCAACACCTCCTGGGGATCTTCCAGAAACATAGCATATCATCCCCTTCCCGTCAAGTGTTGACTTTATCTACCCGCTCATTGTATAAATTAAGACTGGAGTAGATGACGAGGAGGTAAATATGGGGTTTATCTCGAGTTTGATGCCTTTGATATTGATCTTCTTGATCTTCTACTTGCTGATAATCAGACCTCAGAGGATCAAGGAGAAAAAGCACCAAAACATGCTTCGAAATCTCTCCAAGGGCGATCAGGTTGTCACCGTAGGCGGACTACACGGCACGATAGTCGGTTTGACCGATGATATCGTCGTTCTGAGGGTGGCGGAAGACGTGAAGGTCGAGGTCTCACGAAACGCCATCGCCTACCTGAAAAAAGGCGGAGAGCTCATCGAGGGAGAATAGGACATCGGAGGGGTAAAGGAGTTTGATCTTAATCCTTTACCCCCTTTAATCCTTTAATCCTCGATTTCCTTCGCTTCGATCCAGGGCATCATTCGGCGCAGCTCTTTTCCGACCTTTTCGATGAGATACTCCTTCGTCTTACCTCTCAGGGCGTTGAAGACGGGCCTTCCCGCCTTGTTCTCCAGTATCCATTCCCTGGCGAACTCTCCGCTTTGTATCTCCTGGAGGATCTTCCTCATCTCGGCTCGGACGGAGTCGTTAATCACCCTTGGTCCTCTGGTCAGGTCTCCGTACTCAGCGGTATCGCTGACGGAGTATCGCATGTAGCTGATTCCTCCCTGATAGAACAGATCCACGATCAGCTTGAGCTCGTGCATGCACTCAAAGTATGCGATCTCCGGCTGATATCCGGCTTCCACCAAGATATCGAAGGCCGATTTGACCAGCTCGGTCACGCCTCCACATAGAACCACCTGTTCGCCGAAGAGGTCCGTCTCGGTCTCCTCCCTGAAGGTCGTCTCGATCACGCCCGCCCTGGTTCCGCCTATACCTTTGGCGTAGGCAAGCGCTATCTCCTTCGCTTTGCCGGAGGCATCCTGCTGGACGGCGATCAGACACGGCACGCCGGCTCCGCGTTCGAACTCGCTTCGCAGGAGGTGTCCCGGACCCTTGGGCGCAACCATTATCACGTCCACCTCTTTGGGCGGGATGATCTGGTTGAAATGGATGTTAAACCCATGTGAGAAACCGAGGATCTTGCCAGACTTCATGTGCGGCGCAATGGCGCTTCTGTAGAGATCGGGCTGTACGTAATCGGGCACGAGCATCTGGATCAAATCCCCCTTCTCGGCTGCCTCAGCGGCGGACATGGGCTCGAAGCCGTGTTGTTTGGCGAGATCGTAGTTCGGCGTTCCCTCAAGCTCGCTGACGATGACGTTCAGGCCGCTATCGCGCAGGTTCTGCGCCTGGGCATGGCCCTGGCTGCCATAGCCGATGATGGCTATGACCTTGTCCTTGAGCAGATCGAGCTTTGCGTCCTTATCATAGTAAATCCTTGCCATATCACACCTCTCCGTGTTATCTTGTTAAGACGTCATTTGTTGTCATTTATAGTCATTTGTAGTCATTTTTGAATTACAGCGCAGCCGAATGACCTAATGACTATAAATGACTGTGATCTTATCCTCTCGTTATCGCCGCCTTGCCCGTCCTGACGAGTTCCCTTATGCCATATGGTTTCAGCAGGTTTATTATGGCCTCTATCTTCTCCTCATCGCCGGTCGCCTCGACAACGAGGGCTTCTGGAGAGACGTCCACGATATGGCATCTGAAGATGTTGACTATCTGGATGATCTCCACGCGGGTCCCTCTGTTAGCTGAGACCTTGATCAGAGCCAGCTCCCTCTCCACGTGATCCTCCGCGGTGATGTCCGAGACCTTGATCACATCGATCAATTTGTTGAGCTGTTTGGTTATCTGCTCGAGTATCTTCTCGTCTCCCCTAACCGCTATGGTCATCCGCGAGACGTCCGGAGATTCGGTTTCGGCGACCGTCAGGCTGTCTATGTTATATCCCCTTCCGCTGAACAGGCCCGCCACGCGGGCCAACACCCCGAACCGGTTCTCAACCAAAACTGAGATCGTATGTTTTTGCATATCCTTCGCCATCACGCCAACCCTCCGATCATCTCCTGTAGAGGAGCGCCTGCTGGAACCATCGGGAAGACGTTCTCCTCGGAGTCAACGATAAAGTCTATCACCACAGGCCCCTGTGTGTCAATGGCCTTATCTATGGCAGGCCTGACCTCCTCCGGTTTCGTCACCCTTATCCCCGTTGCGCCGAAAACCTCGGCGACCTTGGCGAAATCGGGGTTATGCTTGAAGTAAACGCCCGAATACCTCCTATTGAAGAACAGCTCCTGCCATTGTCTGACCATGCCGAGGTAGCTGTTGTTGATTATAGCCACCTTGACCGGCAGGTTGTACGTCACGACCGTGCTCAGCTCCTGTATGTTCATCTGGAAGCTGCCGTCGCCTGTAATGGCAAAGACTATCTTATCCGGGCACCCGACCTGGGCGCCTATGGCGGCGGGAAAGCCGTAACCCATCGTCCCCAATCCGCCGGATGAGAGGAAGTGACGAGGCTTAGTGTGCTGATAGAACAGAGCCGCCCACATCTGATGTTGACCGACGCCCGTAGCTATGATCGCCTCCCCCTTGGTCGCCTCGTAGATCTGTTCGATGACGAACTGAGGTTTTATGACATCTGAACTCCGTTCATATGTCAGGGGATATCTGCGCTTCCACTCCTCGATCTGTTTGATCCAGGGTTGGATATCCAGCGGCTCAATCCGTCCGATCATCTCCTTGAGGATGAGTTTCGCGTCACCCACTATCGGCACGTGTGCATCGACGGTCTTGCTTATCGAAGCGGGATCGATATCCACATGGATTACCTTCGCCTCGGGCGCGAACTTATCCAGCTTTCCGGTAACTCTGTCGTCGAATCTCGCCCCAATGCATATTAAAAGATCGCAGTTGCTGACGGCGTAGTTGGCGTATCTCGTCCCGTGCATGCCGAGCATCTTCAGGGAAAGCGGATGCGTCTCGGGGAAGGCCCCCAGCCCCATCAGGGTGGTGGTCACGGGGATGCCCGCTTTTACGGCGAACTGTCTTAGCTCCTGGGAGGCCTCCGAAGCGATCACTCCTCCTCCGGCCAGGATCACCGGCCTTTTGGAGCTCTTTATCATCTCGATCGCCTTGGCGATCTGCCTGGGATGGCCCTCGTACTTCGGCTTATACCCTCTCAGCTCCACCCTATCCGGATACTCGAACTCGGCCTCGTTGATCTGAGCATCTTTGGGGAAGTCTATGATCACCGGACCGGGGCGACCCGTTCCGGCTATGTAGAATGCCTCTTTGACCGTCCGGGCCACCTCTTCGGGCGAGCGAACGAGATAGCTGTGCTTGCATATGGGGCGGGTTATGCCGATGATATCGGCCTCCTGAAAGGCATCGTTGCCTATCAGGGATGTCGGCACCTGGCCGGTTATGGCGACGATGGGGATCGAGTCCATGTATGCAGTGGCGATCCCCGTAACTAGATTTGTCGCCCCCGGCCCTGAGGTGGCGATCGCCACGCCGACCTTGCCGGTCGCTCTGGCGTATCCGTCAGCGGCGTGGGCCGCCCCTTGCTCGTGCCGGGTGTGAATGAACTCGATGTCCGGCTCATCATACAGGTCGTCGAATATATGAATCACCGCCCCTCCCGGAATGCCGAATAGATATTTAACTCCCTCTCGCTTGAGCGATTCGATCAGGATTTTAGCTCCTCTCATCTTCATACTCTACACTCCCACTCTCTTAGTCATTTATTGTCATTAATGGTCGGTCATTTGTAGTCATTTAAAATGACGGCGAAGCCGAATGACTTGATGACTACAAATGACCGTTGAACTATGGATGGCAAACGACTAGCCTAAACGCTACACCCGGAGGAAATATGAACGTCATTTGGAAAACACAGCCCCGGTGTTCGCCGATGTGACCAGCTTGGCATAGCGAGCGAGGTATCCGGTCTTGACCTTCGGCTCCGGCGGGGACCATTCTCTTCTTCGCCTCTCGATCTCCTCTGGCGGGACGAGCAGATCCAGCTTCCTGTTCGGTATATCTATCAGGATCGGGTCTCCCTCCTTCACCAAAGCTATCGGTCCTCCTTCGGCGGCTTCAGGCGATATGTGGCCGATACATGGCCCTCTGGTTCCGCCCGAAAACCTGCCGTCGGTTATCAGGGCGACGGAGTTGCTCAGCCCTTTACCCACGATGGCGGATGTCGGGGAGAGCATCTCCCGCATCCCGGGACCGCCTTTAGGGCCCTCATATCTGATGACGACCACATCCCCTTCTCTAATTCGATCGCCGAGGATCGCCGTCATCGCCTCCTCTTCTGAGTCGAAAACCCTGGCTTTGCCCTTGAAAACCATGGCCGATTCGCTCACAGCGGTCTGTTTAACCACCGCTCCATCAGGCGCCAGAGATCCCCATAGAACCGCTATACCCCCTTCACTGTGATATGGATTATCCATCGAGTGGATCACCTCCGGATCGATCACCTCCGCCCGCTCGGCGATCTGTCTGATCGTCAACCCCGTCACGGTCGGGGTATCGTTGAGCAGATCCTTAAGGACGTGCATCACGGCGGGGATGCCGCCGGCATATTCGAGATCCTCCATGAAATGTTCTCCGCCGGGCCGGAGATTGGCGATATGCGGGGTCTCGCGGCTGAGCCTATCGAAAGTATTCAGATCCAGATCCACCCCGGCCTCATGTGCGATGGCGGTGATATGCAACACGGCGTTGGTCGATCCCCCCAGCGCCATATCCATTCTTATCCCGTTTTCAATGGCCTCCCTGGTCATGATCTTTCTCGGGGTGAGGTTTTCCCTGACGAGCTCAACGATTCTGTAGCCGCTTTCGAATGCTATTCGGCGTTTCTTGGCGTCCACGGCCAGGGCGGTGGCGCATCCCATGAGCGACATCCCGATGGCCTCCGTGACGCACGCCATCGTGTTTGCCGTGTAAACCCCCTGACACGACCCTGCACCTGGGCACGCGCTCATCTCGAGCCCTTCGAGTTCCTTTTCATCGATCAACCCAGCATTGTATCTGCCGACCGCCTCGAAGGTATCCCGAACCAGAGAGCGTCGTTTGCCTCTGTACATTCCGGAGAGCATTGGTCCTGCCGTGACGACTATGGCCGGTATATCGAGCCTAGCTGCCGCCATGAGCATCCCCGGGGTGATCTTATCGCAGTTGGTAAGCAACACCAATCCATCCAGCGCGTGGGCGTTGGCTATGGACTCGATCTCATCAGCTATAAGCTCTCTCGATGGCAGGGAATATTTCATCCCTCCATGTCCCATGGCGACCCCATCGCAGATGGCCGGCACGCCGAAGATGAAAGATGTGCCGCCGGCGGAGTGGATCCCCCTCTCGATGAACCTCTCCAGATCCCTCATCGTTATGTGGCCGGGCACCAGATCGGTGAAGGAACTGGCTATCCCTATAAAGGGCATATCCATCTGCCTCTTACTCATCCCGGTCGCATACAGCAGGGCCCTGTTCGGGGTCCTCTCGTAACCCTTTTTCACCTGATCGCTGCGCATTTTCGGTCTCCTTTGACCTTAGGGAATTAAAAAAGCCCTTTTCATCCTGAAGACGAAAAGGGCCATCCTTTCCGCGGTACCACTTCAGTTCCCGGATGATCGGGGAGAATCGAACCATCCGGGCACTCTTGGATGCTATAACGGGCATCACCCGCCTGGCCCTACCCCCGCTTAGGCGGTTTCGAACCAGGGGCTCCAGGGCGACCTTCGG
>CAZHVH010000097.1:5648-10078 GCA_964535855.1 uncultured bacterium | reverse complement strand
TCCTTGATGTTATAATTGTCGAGCCACAAGCCGAACGGAGAGAGGAGAGAGAAGATGCACAGGATCGCTGTCATCCCTGGCGACGGCATAGGTCCTGAGGTTACGAGAGAGGCCATGAAGGTCGTCAGAGCTGTCGCCGAGAGGATCGGGTTCGATTATGAGACCGTGGAGTACGATTTCGGTGGGGAGAGATACCTCAGAACCGGTGAGGCGATGCCGGATTCCGCCCTGGACGAGCTCAGGGAGATGGATGCCATCTTTCTGGGAGCGGTGGGTCATCCCGAGGTGAAGCCCGGAATACTGGAACACGGGATAATACTGAAGCTCAGATTCGGGCTCGATCTCTACATCAACCTGCGCCCCATCAAGCTTTATCCTGGGGTCTGGACTCCGATCAAGGACAAGGGGCCGGAGGACATCGATTTTGTGGTGGTGAGGGAGAACACCGAGGGGCTGTACATCGGCTCGGGCGGTTTCTTCAAGAAGGGAACCCCCGACGAGGTGGCGATTCAGGAGATGGTCGCAACCAGGAAAGGTGTGGAGAGATGCGTGAGATACGCCTACGAGCTGGCCCGTAAGCGAAATAAAAAGAAGAGGCTGACGCTGTGCGATAAGGCCAACGTCCTCATCTACGCCCATGACCTTTGGAGGAGGGTCTTCGACGAGGTGGGCCAGGAATATCCGGATATCGAGAGGGACTATGCCTTTGTGGACGCCACCACGATGTGGATGGTCAAAAACCCCGAGTGGTTCGACGTCATCGTCACCTGTAACATGTTCGGCGACATCATAACCGATCTGGGGGCGATGATCCAGGGCGGCATGGGGATAGCGGCCTCAGGGAACATACATCCCGGCAAGGTCTCCATGTTCGAGCCCATACATGGCTCAGCTCCCAAATATGCGGGCAAGAACGTCATAAATCCGCTGGCGGCCATCTGTGCGGCGGGGATGATGCTGGATTACATAGGCGAGGAGAAGGGAGCGAAACTGATCGACGCCGCTGTCGCCGAGCTGCTGGGAAGCGGCAAGATCAAAGACCTATCCGCCGGCAAGATGGGATATACCACCTCCCAGGTCGGTGATATGGTGGTGGAATACGTCAAAAAGCTCCCTATCTGATGGGGTGAGTCATGATGGACGCTAAACCCGGGAGGGAAAGGGTGCCCTCTCGGGTCAAGCTGATCCTTGAGGAGTATAGGCTTCAGACGGAGCTTTTCGTCAGGTATTTCTCCGGACTTAACACGGACTACATCGTCTTGGACGTGGCCTGCGGCGACGGATATCACATGGAGCTATTGCGAAATTTGGGGTTTCGCCGGATCTACGGCGTGGACACCGATGAGGAGATGTTGGAGATCGCCGCCGAGAAGGGGCTTAACGTCAGATATGGCACCCCCTATGAGCTGGATATCCAGGGGGCTTTCGATGTGATCATCATGTGCGATCTGATAGGATACCTGGAGGATCCGGAGCTGGCGTTGAACAAGATCAACACGGCGCTGAAGGAATCGGGGATCCTCTACCTCTCCGTCCCCGTCTACGAGTCCCTCGCCGAAAAATTATCCAGACGCCGCAGGGAAACGCGTCCCGGATCGATGTCCAGCCAGCAGGTCATATACCTCCTCGAAAAAAGCGGTTTCGAGCTGGAGCATAAACTCCACACCGCAAACAGGCTTCCGCTTTCATCGGGGAGGGTACAAAATATCACCTTCGGCGGCAGATTCGGCAACTGGTTTATCGTCATCGCCAGAAAGGTAAAACCCCCACAAATCACCCTCGAAGAGGTGGCAAAAGATGAGGATGTCGAAGCTGTTCGGCAGAACGCTGAGGGAAATACCGTCGGAGGCGGTGATACCGAGCCATCAGCTCCTCCTGAAGGCCGGGATGATCAGGAGACTGGCGGCGGGACTGTACACGGCCATGCCGCTGGCCCAGAGGGCGATCAGGAAGATCGAGTCGATAATCCGTGAGGAGATGGACGGTGTAGGCGGGCAGGAGATAGATATGCCGCTGGTCCACCCGGCAGAGCTTTGGAAGGAGACGGGAAGATGGCAACAACTGGCGGGCAAGGAGCTGCTTACGTTTAAGGACAGGAACGAACGGGAGTTCGTCCTGGCTATGACACATGAGGAATCGCTCACGGATCTGGTCCGCAACGAGATAAATTCCTACAAACAGCTCCCCGCTATACTATATCAGATCAAACTGAAGTTTCGAGATGAGCCTCGCCCTAGAGGCGGGTTGATAAGGGTGCGGGAGTTCACGATGAAGGACGCCTACAGCCTGCATACCTCCTATGAGGATCTGGATAGATGTTACGATGAGATCTATCAGGCCTATCTGAGGATATTCAAGCGATGTGGTTTGGATGTGGTCGTCGTTCAATCCGATCCCGGGATGATAGGGGGCAAGGTGGCACATGAGTTCATGCTGGTGACGCCCTCCGGGGAGGACAGGCTGATACTCTGCTCCAACTGCGACTACACAGCGAATGCCGACATAGCGGTTATGCGCAAAATACAGGTGGATAACGGACCGCCGAAACCCATCGAGAGGGTCGCTACGCCGGGGAGGAAAACCATCGAAGCGGTGGCTCAGTTTCTGAACGTTCCCAAGACCCAAACGCTTAAGGCCGTTTTCTACTCGAACGGCCGGGAGGTCTTCTTCGTCGGCATAAGGGGAGATCTGGAGGTGAACGAGACCAAGCTCAAAAACGCCCTCAAGGAGCCGGATCTCTGGATAGCCGGCGAGGAGGAGCTCAAAAGTTACGGGATTGTCCCCGGATATGCCTCGCCGGTGGGAGTAGAAGGCATGAAGGTTATCCTGGATGACTCGGTCGCTCAGACCACCAACCTCGTCGCCGGGGCGAACGAGGAGGGATATCACCTCAAGAACGTCAACTATCCGAGGGATTTCAAGGCCGATATCGTCACGGATATAGCGCTCGCCCGAGAGGGTGATGCATGCGTCAGATGCGGGTCCCCGCTTAAGGAGGTGAACGGCATAGAGGTCGGCAACATCTTCAAGCTCGGGACCAAATACAGCGAGGCCATGAACGCCACCTTTCTCGATCAGGACGGCAAACGCAAATACATCATAATGGGATGCTATGGGATCGGGGTTGGGAGGCTGCTGGCCTCCATCGTCGAGGCCTGGCACGACGAGGACGGGATCATCTTCCCCATCACCGTGGCGCCGTATCAGTTCCATCTGTTGTTCATAGGAAGGGATGAGGAGGTGATCTCCCAGGCGGAGAGAATCTACGAGGAGATGAGCTCAAAGGGGTATGAGGTGCTCTACGATGACAGGGATGAAAGCCCCGGGGTGAAGTTCAAGGACGCCGATCTTCTGGGGATGCCGATAAGGATAGCGGTCAGCCGAAGGACGCTCAAAGAGGGGGCGATCGAGGTCAAGCTGAGGGCCGAGAGGAAGGCCGAGCTGGTGAAATTGGATCGGTTTGATCCGGACATCTACATAGAGAGGGCTAAGAAGATCATGGAGGAGGGGTATGGACGAAAGAATACCGGTTCTTCTTGACACGGACATCGGGTCGGACATAGACGACGCGGTTTGTCTGGCCTATCTTTTGAAGCAGCCCAGGTGTGAGCTTCTGGGCGTGACGACGGTCACCGGCGAGCCGGAGAGGAGGGCGATGCTTGCCAGCGCCATATGTAAGGCCGCCGGCCGGGATGACGTGCCGATACGGAGCGGCTCGGCCGATCCGATCCTGGTGGAGCAGAGGCAAAAGGGGGCGCCGCAGGCCGAGGTGTTGCCCAGATGGCAGCACAGGGAGGATTTCGAGCCGCATGCTGCCGTCGAATTCCTGCGCCAAACCATCCGCGGCCGTCCGGGCGAGATAACCCTCCTGGCAATCGGCCCCTTAACCAACATCGGCCTGCTCTTCGCCCTTGATCCTGAGATACCGGGGATGCTCCGTTCGCTCGTCCTGATGAACGGGGCATTTACGGGAAGGCTCCCGTCGCTGGCGCCCCTGGAGTGGAACGCGATAGGAGACCCCCACGCCACAGCCATCGTCTACAGGCGCGCTCCGGCCGGAAGACACATATCGATCGGGCTCGATGTCACCACCAGATGCGTAATGCCGGCGGAGGAGTGTCGGAGAAGATTTAAGGGCGGGCCGCTCGACGTGGTCGCGGATATGGCCGAGGTCTGGTTCAAAAGGGCAAATAGGATAACCTTTCATGATCCACTGGCGGCCGCTATTATATTCGAGCCCGATATCTGCAGATATCAGGAGGGGAAGGTGGAGGTGGAGATCGAAAGCAAAAGGCTCGCCGGATTGACCATGTGGAACCCGAACGCATCCGAAAAACCGCACAAAATCGCCGTGGACGTCGATCCGGAGAGGTTCTTCGAGCATTACTTCTCCGTCGTCCTCGATTAGGGTGAGGACGAGGCATTCAAAT
>CAZHVH010000097.1:4385-5548 GCA_964535855.1 uncultured bacterium | reverse complement strand
TGGTTCACCGCCGTTAACTGGCTGACGGTATTGCTCCTGAAGCTGCTTAAACTGATATGATCGTTTCCCTGAAAAAGCCCCACCGTTTGACATGTCCGGCCCTTCCACGTATGTCGTTCATAGTGGAGGTAAGAGCCAAGGATGGGTTTGAGCTCGTTCGGGATAATCCTGATATATGTTATACTGTCATCCGCGCCGGCCGATTCGCCGATACCCCTGGGGATTCCGGTGGGGATGCTCAACGTCTACGCCTCCTCAGACGGGAACCTCGGCCGGAGTGAGCCCGATCTGCTCGAGGTATTCTCGGGCACCCCGGATCTGCCCTATGAATGCATCAACATCGTCCAGCATTACTGGCCCTCCCAGGAATCCCTCCCGAAGGTCGATGGGGATCGATACCTCGAGTGGTGGAAGAGGTACATCCAGGAGGCTTATGATCTGACCAATCAGAACGGCAGGGTGAGGCTCAGGGTATTGGTCGGCCCACTCTATGCCCCCTTCCTTCAAAGGGGTGAGGGGTGGCTCGCTAACTTCATAGAGAAGCTGTGCGTTTTTGAGAAAGGAAGCCCGCTTGAGGGAAGCATAGCCGGATGGTATGTCGTTGAGGAGCCGATGGGAACGTCCCACAACTACGATCCCGATCTGGTCAACCGCATGATAGGGATCATAAGGGACTCGGAGAACAAGGCCGGCTCACCACATCATCAGATCTACATCACCGTGGCCGTCGAGGGGAAATATTACACCCCCCAAAGGCTTGTGGAGTTCTGCAAAAATGTCGACGTCATAATGCTGAGCTCGACCACATACCTCTGGTTCAAACCCACACCCCAACCGGTATACTCCCCCAACTGGTGGGCGATACACTGGTCGACGATGCAGATCAGAAACGCCCTTCGACCGTACTTCCAATCCGAGGGAAGGGAGCTGCCGAAGATACACGTCATCCTCCAGGCATATGACACCATGGGTTACGGGCAGCCGACGCATTGGGAGATGCGTCAGCAGATCAACTATGCCTTGAGCTACGGTAGGGCTTTTACGGGGAGATCACTTGTGGCCAACGATCCGCCCGCGGATGGGATATGGTTCTTCTGGTGGCCCGGGATAGCTAAAAAGCCGGAGGACGACTGGACGTACGGCAGAAGGATAGCCGAGGCGAT
>CAZHVH010000097.1:0-4285 GCA_964535855.1 uncultured bacterium | reverse complement strand
TGGAATCCGGGATCGAGCCTGAGGCAGGGAAATTACATCTTCAGGCTCTATCTTGATAATGTGATAGCGGATGAGAGAACGGTTCCCGTGAGATGGAGGCCGGAAGTGACTCTCCTGAGCCATAAAACGGAGGGCTGGTCGACAGATCGGAGGCTCATCGTCAGGATCACCCCGCCTCCGCTCAAGGAGGGGCTGATGGGATACGCCTATCTGTTGGACGACTCACCTGATACTATTCCGCCGACTGAGGTTAATCTGTCCAAAACGACCCAGATCCTGAAGGAGAACCTCGAAGACGGCATCTGGTATCTGCATATCAGATGCGCCGATAACTCAGGAAACTGGTCGGATACGTCCCATCTGGGGCCGATCATGATCGATTCGACCCCGCCGAGGGTTGATGAGATCCAAAGCTCGATCAAGCCCGGTGTATGGAGCAGGAACGGAAAGCTCACGATCAAATTGAAGCTGGAGGACGAGACGAGCGGCGTGAGGGGAATAATCTACTCCCTGGATCATCAACCCTCTGTGGCGGCGGTCGAGGGGAAAATGATCTCAGGTGAAGAGATATCGGTTGATCTGACCGACGGAAGGTGGTTTCTGCATCTGATCGTTCAGGATGAGGCAGGAAACCGAAGCGAGGTCACAAACCTTGGCCCGTTCCTCATAGATACCTCCCCTCCGCTCGCGCCGAGGATTTCATCCGCCTCTCATGAGCCGGGGAGATGGTCGAACAGAAGCTTTCTCTCCGCCTCGATCGATCCGGGGGAGGATCCCGGCGGTGGGATCGAGGGCATCTCCCTCCTGATAGACGACTCGCCGGAGGGGTTACCGGACGATAAGGTCGATCTCCGCCCGGAGGAGGGTATCCTCAAAAATCTGGATGACGGGATCTGGTATCTGCATCTCAAATCGATCGACAGGGCAGGTAATGTTTCCCCCACCGTTGACTATGGTCCGATCATGATCGATACATCTCCACCCTTTCCTCCGGTCATCTCATCGAGCACCCACGGGGAGCGCAAATGGTTGAGCTCAGGCGATGTCGTCCTAAACTATAAGGCTCAGGATGAGGAGAGCGGAGTTCAGACGTATCTCTATCTGATCGTCCCTGAGGGCGAGAGGTTGGATTGGAATAAGGCGATGGAGACGAGATCGAAGGAGATACGGTTGAAGCTGAAGGATGGGAGATGGACCATCTACCTTAGGGCTCTGGATAAGGCGGGAAACAAAGGTGAACCGAGCTCATATGAGGTCTGGATCGACTCCACACCGCCGCCCGCGCCTCTCATCTCGTCGCCGACCTATCAAGAGGGCAGGTGGACGGGACGAAAGGATCTGCTGATATCGTGGAGCGATGAGGACATATCGGGTATATCCTCATATCTCTACCTTCTGGATTCAAAACCGGATTCCGATCCGACAAAGCCTCTGGGCGGTTCCGTCAACTTTATGAGATTTGAATCCCTGCCGGATGGTATCCATTATCTCCACCTGAAGGCGGTAAACGGCGCCGGACTCGCATCTCCGACGGTTCACTACGAGATACGCATAGACTCCTCCGTCCCACCTCCTCCGACCGTTCGGTCGGATGTGAACGGCGATCTGATCTCCTTCAGGTGGAGCGTCGCTCCCCCGCCGAGCGGAATCGCCGGATATAGCTTCCTCCTCGACGCCGTCCCTCAGAGCATCCCCGATGAGAGGGTCAAGACGACCGAGTCATATCATCAGTTCCGGGGTATCGGCGACGGGGTCTGGTTCTTTCACGTCAGGGCCGTCAGCGGGTCCGGGATTTGGGGTGAGACGGCGCATATCTCCGTCCTCGTGGACAGGACGCCTCCCCGGATAACCATCACCCCATCAGAGGCGGGATCGTGGCATAGCGGTCGCATAGCCTCCGTCTCCGGCGGGGTTGAGGATGCACTTTCGGGTGTCGATCCGGATAGCTTCGAGTTCAGGCTCAACGGCGGGGAATGGGTCAGGTTCAAAAACGATTCCGCCCAAAAAGGGGTTTGGAGAGATGAGGACGAGATCCCTCCCCTGCTTGATGAGGGCGTCACGTCGATCCAGGTGAGGGTCAGGGATAGGGCTGGCAACGTCGGCACGTCCGACCCCGTGAGCTTCATGGTCGATCTCACCCCTCCCACGCTTTCACTGAGCAGCCCTACGCATCCGGATCAGAGCAAGTGGTATTCCTCCCCTTTCGTCCGGTTTCTCATAGGCGCTAGCGATAACCTCTCCGGGGTGGTGGCCTACAGCTTCCTCCTCGACAGATCCTCTGAGGCCATGCCTCCCAAGATCGATATGATGAGGGCGGATCGGAATCAACTCTCCTTTGATCTGCCGACAGACGGAACATGGTTTCTGCATCTGGCCGCCAGGGATGAAGCTGGAAACTGGAGCGAGCCGATACATTACAGGATCAACGTCGACTCCGCTCCGCCCCAATGCAGGATAAGGGTTCTGAGGCCGAGTGTAAACTTTGCAAGCGGCGAGATCGACTTCCGCCCCGTCAAGGGCGATCCACCAGAGCTCTATTTCGGACCGGCGAGGATCGAGCTTTCGCTTTCCGAGAGGCTTTCCGAAGGTCCAAAGCTCTTCCTCAGGAAAGGATCTGAGATGAGAGAGCTCGAGCTTCCCCAGTCCGATTCCGACGGGCTGAGCTTCACATCGGCGATCTTCGTGGATATGAGCATGGATGAGGGTGAGTGGGAATTGGTGGTTCGGGGGAGGGATAAGGCGTCGAATCCGATCGGGAGGATCGATGGGGGAAGGCTCAGGATCTCATCGCACATCGACGGCCGACAGGGTGGGACGATCTTCTCGAAGGATCTCAGATCGGCCCTCGTCATACCGGAGGGCTCTTTCGAGGGTAGGGCGCGATTTGAGCTCACGCCCGCCCCCATCGGATACCGTCTGAGAGTCCTCGATCCCATCCGGCTTGAAAGGCCGTTGAGGCTGATCTTACCGCTGGGGGAGAGGATCAAAGGGAATCCGGCCGTGTTCTTCTACGACGGCCTTCACGCCCATCAGATCGGCGGGAAGGTTGTTGGGAACAGTATCGTCGTCCCTGTGGACGGTCCTGGGGTGTTCTTCGTATCCCAGGCTCAGGGGGGACCCTTCCGCGCCTGGGCCGCTCCGAACCCGTTTACCTCATCGACATCCTTCTACGTCGTCGGAGGGAACGGTAGCCCGATCATACGGATATTCACGATCAAAGGGCGTCTGATTAGGACCCTGAAGGGAGAAGTGCTCAGATGGGATGGGAAGGATGAGGAGGGGGAGCCGGTCGAAAGCGGGCTCTATATCTTTCAGGTCCTGGATGGCGGGGAGATCGCAACGGGAACGGTGGTCTTCGTGAGATGAAGGTTCTGTGGGTGATCCTGATTCCTTTCATCATAGCTTCCTTCGCCGAGGCGGCATTCGAGGATATAACGCTTTCGCCAAAGGCTCTGGCCATGGGCGAGGCGGCCTCCCCGTCCGCCGACAGCCTCAACTTCATGTGGAATCCATCTCTCATATCGAATGCCAGAGGTATGGAGGTGATGGCCTCTTATCTGGCACTTTATCCGGGGGTGGAGCTGGGGTTGTATCCGGGCGAGAGGGAGAGGCTCGGCTATCATCTGATCGCCTGTGGTTTTCCCCTGGGAAGGGGTGGAGGGGTGGGATTGGGATGGCTTTCGTTCAGATCGGCTCTCTATGTCGAAAACACGCTGAACCTCGCCTATGCGGAGAGGTTCATCAGGATATTAAGGCTTGGCTGCGCCGTCAGGTTTCTCAACAGATCCCTACGCCGGAACGAGTATGCCGAGTCCAACGTCGATCTCCTCACGTCAGGGTTTTCGAGAAACGCCCTGACCTTCGACGTCGGGTTCCTGATCGATTTGAAATCCCTGAAATTGGGGGCATCGATAACCGGGGTTTATCCCGCCGATATCGGATTCATATCGAGCGAGATCCTCCCCTCGACGACAAGGATCGGGATAGGGCGTTTCACAAAGAGTTATACGCTGCTGGGCGAGATGAGGTTCAGGGACGGTAGGAGGGGATTCGGGGTCGGGTTTGAGAGGAGATTACTTCGCGACGATTTCGCCCTTCGATTCGGCGTATCCGATGAGATGGCCGGGCTGGGATGGGGATACAGATTCAGGTTTGCAGGTTATGTCATCGGATTCGACTATGCCTTCATATATCCGATATCTCAACTGAAGGGAACATACGGATCACATCTGTTCTCGATCGAACTCGCGATACAGTAGGGCGGTTCCTTTACCCCCGCCGCATC
>CAZHVH010000096.1:0-10131 GCA_964535855.1 uncultured bacterium | reverse complement strand
ATCCCCACGTGACGGAGGCCCGCAGCGGGAGAATCGAGGGCCTGTTGGGATACGCCCCACCGATCACCCCCGGAGGTAGGGCGAAATTGACGGGGACGATCTTTATCGATGAGACGAACATGCTAGGGAGTGGAAGAGCGCTCCATTTCGAATGGCGCTCGGCTGAGTCGAAACGGATAGAGTTCCGATATCTGGAACCCTGGATCTTAGACAGACCGATCGATCTAAGCCTGAAATATGAGCGTCAGACGGGATTCAGATCCTACGGATTGTCGCTTGTCGGTAGATTGAGCTTCAGATATTTCGTTGATGGAGGGATCTCATACGAGATGGCAGAGCTGAACGCCAGGAGGAACAGGGCGGTTAGATTTGAAGCTGGTTTCAGGCGTGATGTGCGGGATTATGCGCTGAATCCAACATCCGGGGATGTTGAGAGCGTTAATCTGGGGATAACGGCGGGGGATTACCGTTTGGGGAGGCTTACCTTTGGAGCGCAAATTTATCTATCCACGCGGCGAAATCAGGTGCTGGCTTTAGGAGCTCACCTTGGCAGGCTTTTCGGGCGGGATATACCGCCGTTTGAGCTCTTCAGCTTAGGAGGAGCCAACACGCTGAGAGGATACACGGAGGGGTGGTTTCAGGGAAGATCGATGGCATATGCGAATCTGGAGTATAGGTTTCTGACCGGTTTGGGATCCCATCTATTCCTCTTCGTCGATTTAGGAACGACGAATCCGCCTCAGCTTCAGATCAGTTATGGCGTCGGGGCGAGATTGGAGGCTCAATCGGGGAGGCTAAATCTCTGCTATGGCCTGGCCCGCGGCGATTCCATCCTAGGCGGTAAGATTCACGTCAGCCTCGGCACCGCCTTTTGAACTTACATCTGTCTCCTTGGAAACTTCCCCTCCTCTCCAGTTCATCCTCTATCATCTCGATCGTTCTGCGCTTATCCAAAACCCAATCGGGAGCTAAAAGCCTATCGGCAGATGTCTCGCCCGTAAGTCTCTGTATAACTGTATGCGGAGGAAGAAGCTCCAGGAAATCGCAGACCGCCTTCACATACTCCTCCCTCCCCATCAATTTCACGCGTCCGGCCAGATAATCCCGTGCGAGGGCGCTATCCTTGGGTATGTAAAGTGAGTGGATCTTGACCCCATCGATCTGCAATGCCGCGAGCAGGTTGGCGGTTTCCTTGAAATCCTCCGGTCCCTCTCCGGGCAACCCGATGATCACGTGCGCGCACACGCTGATCCGCCGGTTCCTTGCTCGGAGGACGGCATCCACGAACTCGGCCACGCCGTGGCCTCTGTTTATCCGACGTAGGGTCTCGACGTTCGCCGACTGCAGCCCGAGCTCTAGCCACGTCATCATCCTTTCAGCGTAGCCCTGGATTAGATCCAGAACCTGATCCGGCACACAATCGGGACGTGTGCCTATGGATATCCCGACGACATCCGGATGATCGATCCCCTCGTCATAGATCTCCTTCAGCTTATCAGGTGGGGCGTATGTGTTGGTGAAAGCCTGAAAATATACTATGAACTTCTTCGCCTTATATCGCCGTCTCGCCCATTCGATCCCCGTTCTCACCTGTTCCGATATGCTTATCCCCCTGGAGTGAGCTCCCGATCCCGATCCGAAGCCGTCGCAATAAACGCATCCGCCCCAGCCCAACGTGCCGTCCCTGTTCGGACAGGTGAAACCGGCATCCACGGTGATCTTATGAACCCTACATCCGAACCGCTCCCTGAGATACGCGTTGAGCGATCGATATCTCCTCTCGCCCATCCGAGATCACCCCATACGGGCTATCAGGTCAGCAAGCACCGGCACGAACAGATTCGCTATGGTCTCGTGTCCCCTCCTATCCGGGTGTATCCCGTCGGGGAGGAACTCCTGGGTTTCGGGATGCTCGCTGAAATATCGATGAGCGTCGATCAGAGGGAGGTGCATCTCTGAAGCGACCGATCGAACGATCCCGGCATACCTATCTACGAGATAGTTAAGGCCGTTTTCCACATAGGCCGGAAGATCGGCCAGCGGATAACTGGGTGACATGGGAAGCGGGGTGACGAGCACGGGTATCGCCCCGACCTCCTTTATCCTTTCGACGATCCGAATCAGGTTTCCTCTGAAATCCTCCTCGGCGACTCTGGGGGTATCGGCGGGCGGACCGTCGGGGCGGAAGAAACCGGCGTCGTTAACGCCGAACATCACCGTAACGATATGCGGCTGATGGCTCAGCACATCCCTTTCGATCCTCTGAAGCGCAAGCGTGGTTATATCGCTGTTAACCCCGGCGTTTATCACCCGAACATCCCCTCTCGTTTTCCTCCTCAGTTCGCGCTCGACGAGTTTTCTGTAAGAGAGCTCCTCCGGTAAGTTCGATGCGTTGGTGATGGAATTTCCGAAAGCGACTATTCTGATCTCCTTCATAGCGGATCCTCCTGATCTTTCCTGCTGCGGCGAAATGATTATATCCAGCTCCTGAGGGGGTGTCAAGCATATCGGCAAGTAGGTTGAAATCTCAATCGTAATAGTGGATAATATCTCTCGAAGACCTCATCCGGGAGGGGATGAAGGATTGGATATAAGGGTAGGAACGTCCGGATATAGCTTTAAGGATTGGAGGGGAACCTTCTATCCGGAGAACCTGAGGGCCGGAGATATGCTCAGATACTACGCCGGACGCTTCAACGTCGTCGAGGTGAACTCCACCTATTACCGGATTCCACCTCTCAAAACGTTCCAGGGGATGGCGAATAAGACTCCCGACGGGTTTGAGTTCACGGTCAAGACCCATTCGGATATAACCCACTCGAGGGAGAACGTTGAGGAGTCGGCAAGAGCGCTTCAGGAGTCGATTCAACCGCTTATTGAGATGGGCAAATTCGGCGCTTTTCTTGCCCAGTTCCCCTACTCCTTTAAGCTTTCGTCTGAGAACATGAGATATCTGGCGGAGATCGGTCATATCTTCGAGGGGTATCCGCTTGTAGTCGAGTTTAGACATCGTTCCTGGGTGAGGGATGATGTCTTCGAGTTTCTCAAGGAGAACGGCATAAGCTACTGCTGCGTCGATGAGCCAAGACTGAGGGGACTCGTGCCGCCTCTCACTGTGGTGACGGGAAGGATCGGATATGTGAGGTTCCACGGCAGAAACGCCGTCAAATGGTGGGAGGGAGGATCGTCCGAAAGATATGATTACCTCTACTCTGAGGAAGAGCTTATCGAGTGGAAACCAAAAATCGAGAAACTCGCCCGGGAGACGGATAAGACCTACGTCTTTTTCAACAACTGCCATAACGGACAGGCGGCGATAAACGCTCAGATGATGCTCAACATCTTGACGTTCCCCGAAACCTGATGTTATCATTCTTTCAAAAATGCTACGGAGGAGAGGGTATGCCGGTTAAGGTGGTCGAAAGTCGAGAGGGAGAGATCTTCGACATCGAGCTTGAGGAGAGCCTTCTCAGGAAGAATGAGGAGCTGGCCCAGCGGAATAGGCGCCTGCTCGAATCAAGGGGCGTCACGGCCATCGACGTTATGGGATCGATCGGATCGGGAAAGACCACGCTGATAAAGCAGATCGTCAGGAGATTGAAGGATAGATATTCTATAGCCGTTATAGCGGGCGATCTGACCACAACGATAGACGCGGACAGGATCCGCGAGGAGGGCGTTCAGGTGGTTCAGGTTAACACCGGTAAGGAATGCCACCTGGATGCCAATCTGGTCGGCAGATCGCTCGAGGAGATAGACCTGGATAAGGTAGATCTGTTATTCATAGAGAATGTGGGGAACCTGATCTGTCCGGGGGAATTTCCACTGGGAGCACACAAGAGGGTGGTCGTCATATCGGTAACGGAAGGACCGTATATGGTGGTTAAACACCCTTATATCTTCATGGATGCCGTCGCTGTGGCGATAAACAAGATCGATCTGGCCGAACCGATGGGCGTGGACATCTCCAAGCTTGAGATGGACGCACGTAGGATAAAACCCTCCATTAAGGTGGTCCGGACAAATGGGCTGACCGGTGACGGCGTGGACGATTTGATCGATGCGATGGGTGTTTAGATGCATGAACTGTCCGTCGCGCAGGAGATAGCACATCTCGTCTTAAACGCCGCATCACAAAAGGAGGCCAAATCGGTGTTGAGGATCGAGCTGGAGATCGGGGAGCTCTCCTTCCTCAGCCTCGAGCAGGTGGAGTTCTGGTTGAAGACCTGCCTGGAGAACACGATCGCCTCCAAGGCGAAGGTAATCCTATCGAGCGTTAGACCCGTTGTCAGATGTGATTCATGTGGATATGAGGGGGATATCCAGGTGGAGGATGACCCGGCGTTGCATTTTATACTCCCGGTGCTCTCATGTCCTAGATGTGGCTCCGACAGGGTGGAGATCGTTCAGGGCAGAGACTGCGTTCTAAGGCGAATTGAGGTGGAGGTGTGAGATGTTGAGATGTACGGCGATCATCTCGCTTCTTATGATATGGATCACAGCCCTGGCATTTTGTCAGTATGCGGTGATATACAAGTTGGATGGCGACAGGATAACAGGGAGATGGCTGGGGGCTGACGGAACCTCCGTTCGGGTGCGACTACAGGATGGAAGTCAGGTCAGGGTGCCGGTGGATCGAATTCAGGCGATCGAATTCCTCTCCAGGGAGGGAATAAGGCCCGGATATGAGGCGTTCAAGCGATATAGAAACGGCCTGGACTTCCTGGACCTCGGCATGATCGATGAGGCGAAAAGAGAGTTTATGGAGGCCATCCGCGAGATGCCACGGTTCCCCGACCCATATTATGAGCTGGCCAGGATCCTGGAGAAGGAGGGAAAGACGGAGGAGGCGTTCAGATATTATGCCTTGGTTGCCACACTAGCGCCTGAAAGATATAACATGGCGGACAAGTTCAAGGCGATGGCTGAGCGATATCTGCAGGAGAATCAGATCGATAAGGCGGCTGAGGCGTATTACAGGCTTTACGCCTGCTTCCCCGGCTCCCCCTTCGCTCAAGAGGCGATCTATAAAGCGGGATTTCTCTTCGCCGAGAAACTCGACGAGCCGGATAAGGCCGTCCAGGCCCTTAAAAACGCCGTTCAATCTTTCCCAGAAGATCCGCAGGCGGAAAAAGCCCAGTTCATGATCGGCAGGCTTCTCATAAAGCTCGGCAGATATGAGGATGCTCTGGCCGCTTTAACCGACTTCATAAATCAACACCCTCAAAGCGAGTGGCTGGACGATGCTCATTTCGCCAGGGGATTGACCTATCATGAGATGAGAAGACACCAGGAGGCGATTGAGGAGTTCAACTTCGTCAAAAACAGCTCCTCGGATGCTAATCTCATAAGCGAAGCCTCCAACATGATAAGCGAAAGCGCCTGGGAGGTCTATACCATATCGGACGGGTTGCCCGCAAACGAGGTGCAAGCATTGGCCCTGGACGGGAACTATCTCTGGGTCGGAACATCGAAGGGTCTCGCAAGGTTCGATATATCTGAGGGCAAGCTCCAGCTCTCCCCTGATATGCCGGATCTCAAAGGAGTTAACGTCAGAGCGCTCGCTGTCAACGAGAAGGAGGTGTGGGTGGGCACCCTTAATTCGGGGATAATTCGAATCGATAAGAGCTCTGGTGCCAAGCGTGAATACACTATATTGGACGGTCTGCCCAGCAAACACGTGTCGGATGTAAAGCTGAGGGATGATGAGGTATGGGCTGCCACTTTCGGCGGCGTAGCCCTCCTAGATAGATCGTCCGATACCTGGGTTAAATACACGACCCAGGACGGCCTTTCCGGCAATGATACCGTGTCAATAGCCATCACGAGCGACCACGTTTGGGTGGCCACCTCCATGAACGGTCTCAACGTGTTCGATAAAGGAAGTAAGAGCTGGACCACTTTCTCATCAGCTCAGGGGCTGCCGAGCGACTCCATTAGATCTGTGGTCGCCACCGATACATCGGTATGGATCGGTTGGTATAGCCGCAATAGAAACGGGTATGGGAAATACGATCTGTTGCAGAACAAATGGTACTCCACGACTCTGGGCGAAGACGATATAACCCCTGAGGATATATTCTTGGCGCTCAACGGCGAGGAGTTTTGGGTGGCGACCGATGCTGGAGCTTTCGTGGAGCTTCCCGTGGTGGGATGGGATAGCATAAACTATCCCTCCAAGTTCAGTGAGGCCAGGATCAGGGTCAACTGTATGATCGTCTCCGGATCGATAGCTTGGTTCGGGACAAGCGAGGGATTGGGAAAATTGGATTATGGTATGTTGAAACAATTAAGAAGCGGCGAGTGATCCTCTATATGTGGAACTCCAGTATATCGCCATCCCGGAGTATCTCCGTTCTGCTGACGCTCTGACCGTCTATCCTTCCCGGTCCCCATATGCGGGCATATCTGAACTTTTCGACGAAATCTTTATGTACTTCCTCAGCTGCATCCAGAACGGCGCTTCCCTTAGGTAGGATGATCGGTGAGGTGAGATCCGGTTTCTTCCCCGGCGCCTTAGTATAGATCCTTATTATGTCAGCTATCCTGAAGATCGCCTTCTTCAGCTCCTCCAGCCCCTCACCCGTGACGGCGGAGACTGGTATGATTTCAAACCTCTCCCCATAGAGGTCCGAAACGACCTCTAGCCTGTCCCTTGCCCCCTCAGAGTCGGCCTTATTGGCCAAGATGAAACACCTCTTAAAGACCCTGTCGAAGTTGATATCCTCCTCTTCTTCAGGAGGTCTGCTTACCAGCTCTATATCATGCTCTTTGAGCTTCTGAACGGGGCCTTCGATCCCGTCGAGCACCTCATCGGTTGAAAGATCGGCCACCAAGGCGATCAGATCGGCGTTTCTGAAGATATCGTTCATCCAGGGTCTCATGAAATCGGCGGTAACCGGAGGTAGGTCTATGAGCTGAAAGCTGATGTTCTCAAATGGCACCATCCCGGCCATAGGTTCCTGGGTTGTATAGGGCGAAGGGGATATCCGCGGTCTAGCGTTCGTTAAAGCGGATAGGAGGCTGGACTTGCCCGAATTCGGTGCGCCGAGAAGGGCTATCTGAGCAGCCCCCTGTTTTCTGACGTGATAGCTTTTGCCCCGTTTGCCGCCCTTTCTGGATTCAACCCGCTCCTTTCTCAATCGGGCGATCTTCGATCGGAGCTCCGCCCGGAGTTTATCGGTGCCCTTATGTTTGGGCATAATCGCCAGCATCTCCTCCAGGACCTTTATCTTCTCCTCGACCGTTTTCGCCGCCTCATACCGTCTTTTGGTCTCGTAATACTGTGGAGGAAGATTGGCCGGCAACTCCTGTCACCTCCTCAACTCGTCGAAGTTCAAAATATCCATGTAGTCCCCTTTCATCGCCATAGCATAATATCCCTTTGTGGTGGCATACCCTACCACTCCCTCATCCAGATATAACGATGCTATGATCCCGATGATCTCCTTTCCCTCATACTCTGGGAAAAGCCGCTTGAACCTTCTCAGCTTTTCCGAGAACTGATCCACATCTCCGGGCTTATATCGACTCTTGACCTCCACGACGAAGACCTTGCCATCTCCGACTCCTATCACATCGAACTCCTCCCTCAGCTCTCCTCTTCTCTTTTTCCTCCTGACCATCATATCTTCCAGCTCTAGGTCGAACCTCTTCTTGATCACATCGGGAAATGCCGGTGCGACGATATCCTCCACGAGCGTACCGAGTCTATTGGCAAGATCACCCCACCGTTTGTTCATCTCATCCTTGAACGAGCGCATCTCCTCTTTAAATGCGAGCATCTCCTCTTTGAAAGCTCGCATTTCATTTTCAAAGGTCCGTGTTTCCAGGGAGAGGAGCCTCACGGACCGGGAGGTTTCCTCGACTTCATGGGCAAGCCTCTCCAGGGCCATCTCGATTCTGTCCACACGTGCCTCCAGTTCTACATTCTGCATCTCACATCCCCCTCACGATCGCTCCCGCTATGTTCGTCAGGTGATCGCCGATCTTCTCGAAGTTATGAAGTATATCCAGGAAGACCAGGCCCGATTTCACGACGCATATTCCCTCCTCGAGCCTTTTGACATGGGATTGCTGGAACCGATCCGTCAACTCGTTTATCTTATCCTCACGGGATAAGGCCTTATGTGCCGCGGAGATATCGTCCTTTTCGAGAGCCTCAAGCACATCCTCTATCATCCTCGTAACCTCTTCGTACTCGATCCTGATCTCCTCCATCGCCTGATCGCTAAAGGGTAGTTTCTGATTGATCTTTTTCTGAGCGAGCTCCATCAGGTTCTCAGCAAGGTCGCCTATCCTTTCGATATCGTTGACCGAATGTATGAGGAGGGGTATCTTTTTGGATTCGCTCTCGCTGAGCTGTCTCTGAGAGAGCTCAGCCAGATACTCGGTTATATCCCTCTGCAGCAGATCGGTCGCCTCCTCCTGTTGGGGTATGAGCTCAAGGTCCCTGAGGTTATCGTTGAAAAATGCTCTTATCGCGTCGTCCACCATCTCCTTCGTCAGCCTCAGCATCCTCACCAGCTCTCTCATCACCTGATTGATGGCGGCCGGGGGAACCCTAAGAGATCCCTTATCCAGGAATTTCGGGCCGATCTCCACCACTCTCTCCTTACCGGGTATTATCTTTTGGATCAATCTCGCGTAGATCCCCGCGAAAGGCAGGAAGATCAAGGTGTTCATAATGTTGAAGATAGAGTGAGCGTTTGCCACCAATCTCATCGGATCATCGGATGTTTTCTGTATGACCATCATGTAGAGCGGCAACACGGCTATCACTATGAGGGTGCCTATTATGTTGAACATGATATGGGCTATGGCGGCTCGTTTCGCCGATATGTTCCCGCCGATACTGGCTATGAGGGCCGTGACGCAGGTCCCGATGTTATCGCCGAGTATCAGAGGTATCGCCCCGCGTAGATCTATCAGACCGACCCCCGCCAGTGTCTGGACTAATCCGACAGTGGCGCTGCTGCTTTGGACGATAGCGGTTATGGCGAATCCGATGATCACACCCAGAAACCGGTTGTGACTGTATATTATAAACATCCGCTTGACGGATTCGTTATGAGCTAACGGCTTGGTGATGGAGGTCATAATCTGCAATCCCAGGAAGAGTATACCAAATCCTATGAAGAATTGTCCGAGGTATTTTATGAAATCCCGCTTCCCCACGAAATTCATCACGAATCCGATCGTCACTATCGGCAGGGCGTACTTCGTGAGTTTAAAGGCTATGAGCTGAGCGGTGATGGTCGTTCCGATGTTAGCACCGAAGATAACGCCTACAGCCTGTTTTAACGTCATCAATCCCGCGTTGACGAATCCGACGACCATAACGGTGGTGGCGCTGCTGCTCTGGATTATGGCCGTCACGAAAGCGCCGACCAAAGTTCCGGTAAGAGGTGAAACCGTCAGAGCACCTAATATCCTCCTCATCCTATCCCCGGCGGCCTTCTGTAAACCCTGTCCCATGAGCTGCACCCCATATATGAAAAGCGCCAGACCACCGAGCACTGTGAAAACCTGGGTCATGTCTTCCTCCTCATATCGACTTCTCCTGCATCGATCGCCAGCCGTCTGGGAAATGCCAAAGAAATTTAACCATAGCTCCCACGCCATGTCAAGTGGACGACGTAAAGTGCCAGGGGAACTTTGTCGACCGTCAAATCTAATCGCTGAGTGTAGTGGGATGCAAAAACAGGTTTAGGTGGTCGAGAGTCGAAAAATGGTCTAGAGTCAAGGGTCTAGGGTCGAGGGTCTTATTTTTCGTCCCTTGTCTCTTGTCCCTCGACCCTCGTCCCTTGACCCTTCGTGAAAGGGATAGGACGTTGATTGCCACCGTACGGGCGAAAAATCTTTCGCCCGTACTCAAGGGAAATATGAGCGGAGCGATTATATTATGCTGTTGATTCTGAGTCAGAATCGGATTATAATATTTTATGCAGGGATGGGGGGATGAGGAGGTGATCGCTCCTCTCCCTCCACGATGAAAACAAAGGAGGTTCAAAGTTATGTGGCAGGGATGGGTTAACCTCGTACTTGGTATCTGGATGATCGTGGCAGGCTTCGTTCTGCCGGTCACCAGAACCGCCGTGGGGATCAACTTCACGATAGTTGGGGCTATCA
>CAZHVH010000095.1:0-10218 GCA_964535855.1 uncultured bacterium | reverse complement strand
GATTTGAGGTGTTCGTATATGAAAGACAGGGATAGACAGCTGGTTGAAAGGTTTCAGCGAGGAGATAAAACGGCGTTCGATAAGCTGATGAGGATATATCATGGGAAGATCTACAGATTGGCCTATCGCTTCACCCATGATGTCGAGGATGCCCTTGATCTCTCCCAAGAGATATTCCTCAAGGCGTTTAAGTCACTGGGCGATTTTAAACATCAGTCGAGCTTTTATACGTGGCTATATCGCATCGCACGGAATTTGTGTGTGGATTATCTTCGTCACAAGAAAACCTCCTTTCAAACTATTCCCCTGGAGGAGGTCTCAGACGTGCTCACATATAGCTCCCCCTGTGATCCGGTGGAGGTGAAGGAGTTGAGAGGTGAGATCGCTAAGGCGATAAGCGCACTGCCTCCCCAACAGAAACAGGCCTTTATACTGCGATACTATGAGGGATTAGATCTGGAGAGCATAGCCAGGGTTCTGGGATGCCGGGAGAGCACCGTCAGATCGCATCTATGTCTGGGAAGGCGAAAGATAAGGGAGATCCTTTCCCCCTACTTAGGAGGGCGATAACTCTGAGGGAGGACATTCATGTCCATCAATCGCTATCTGCCCTGGATTCTCCTCAGTTTGATCATCGGTTTACATTTTCTATTTCTTCTGAACCTCTTCGCTCCGGCGATCGTCACGCCGGATGCGAACGGCTATTGGGCTCAGGGAAGTCTGCTTTTCACGAGGGGACGGACTTGGTTTAAACCCGAATCACCCCTTCAATATATCGGGATGCACTGGCTCCCGACGGGATCAGGTCGCTATTACAGCCGATATCCCCCTGGCCTCTCCGTGATCGTCGGTCTGGTCTATAGGCTTTTCGGATACAAGGCGAGCACCCTGATAAACCCGATCCTGACGGAGTTCTCCCTTGTGGGGCTATATCTGTTTTTGAGGCACACACTGGGGAAGTGGTGGGGACTCGCCGGGATCACCGCGCTGGCCGTGAACCCGGTTTTCAATCAGCAGGCTCTGTGGTGTTTTTCGCACATGGCGGTGACCTGTTTCTTAGTTTGGGGACTGGTTTTCCTGCTACGATGGGCCGAAGACGGGAGGCTTTGGGAGGCCTTCCTAACCGGATTGCTCTTCGGATGCATCTCGACGATCCGATATCCGGAGGCGCTTTTCGGGCTGGGGGTTGCCGCCTTCATGCTGCTTTATCGACATGATCGTAAAGAGGTCTGGTCCCACTATCTCATGGTGGCGATCGGAGCCGCTTTGCCCCTTATCCCCCTTCTCATCCGGAATCAGATGGCCTTCGGCGCCTTTTATCGGACCGGCTATTCGCTGAGCGGCGAACAGACGGCCTTTGGGTGGGGCTATCTCAAGGCCCATCTCATACCCTACGTCCGCGAGCTTCTCGGAGGAGGAATGGGAGCGTTTCTGCCCCTAGGTCTGATCGGGATGACGATGATGCTCTGGGATGGACGGCGCCGCCGCTTGGGAACGCTGCTCATACTGTTAATCGTTCCATCAACGCTGCTCTACATGGCGTACTATTGGGGCCCCGGCATGCGATTCCTGCTTCCGACCTTCATCTGTTATATAACCGCCGGGCTGTGGCTCATGGCACGGCTGATGGAGGGGAAGCCCACCTCACTCAGGTTCTCCGTGATCGGGCTTATCCTTCTGTTTCAGCTCATATGGGGGTGGTACGGTGAGATCAACGAGCTCAAAGGGCTGAAACGACAGAGGGAGATACTCGCCCGCATAACCGATGAACTTGAGCGTAGGACGGAGTGCGGAGATGTGATCATAGCCGACTCCCTGGTCCTTCAGCATCTGGATTTCGTCCGAGGCTGGAAACTGATCGATAGGGGATACCTCTCAGCCATCTCCCAACCCTTTGCACGTTGGGTGGGACCCATCGGTCGGGGGCGAAACGGCCTCGCTCAGGGGTCAAGAGGGAAGAGGCTGGAGGAAATCCTGGGGAGATATGCCGAGTTCGACCCTCAGGAGCGGTGGCTCAGGATAAAGGAGGATATACTCGAATGGGCTGGAAAACACAGGGTTTACTATGTTGGCGATGAGAGGGGGATCGAGGATGTGGAGTGGGCGATAGGAGGCGCCTTTGAGGTAGTCGCCCGGATACCTGTTCCGGGGTTTGAGTCCAGAGAGATGCCGAAAGGCAAGAGGCTTCCTGGCGGACCGAATCCCCCTCGTTTCAGGCCACCCTTTGCGGCGTGGCAGGGTCCCCCACCTCCCCGGATAGATGGGCCGCCGGGACGGGAGAGGTTCCCATCACATACAGCCGAATTAGTGATAGCCGAATGGAGGTGAACAGATGAGAGGAAGAGATATGATCTTCGCGTTGAGCATCAGCATAGCGCTTCTGGGGGTCCTCTCCTTTCAGGCGTATACAACGGCGGGAAGGGGACGAAGGCCCGGTCCTCCGCCGCGCGAGCCTATGATGGCTTCGGATCAGCTGCTGGAGAGGAGTTGGTTTTATCTGTGCTTTGAGTTGGATTTAACGGAGGAGCAGTTGACAAAGCTCCGACAGGCATATAAGGAGGCCTGGGAGAGGAGCAACCGTCTTCGGGAACGGCTCAGGACCTCCCGAAGGGATCCGGAAGCTGCCCGACGGCTTTTCGGAACCGAGATGGAGCGGATCAGATCCGCCCTTCACGACAAGTTGAGAGACATCCTGACACCAGATCAGATGGCCGATCTGCTCCGATGGGAGGAACTTCAAACCAGGTTTCCACCACGACCGAGGAGGAGATAGATGAGGAGACCTCAGAGACGATACGATCTGGATTGGATCAGGGTGTTCGTCGTCCTGCATCTGGTTCCCTTCCACCTCCCTTTGGCCCTCGCCATGTCCGCCGATGGAGGGAGGATAAGCCAGGCCATCATCAGATTTCCCGGCATATTCGCCTCCCCCTGGCATATGCATATCATGTTCCTCATCTCAGGCGCTGCCACCTATTACGCTCTTCGATTCCGGTCGATACAGGGATATGTGCTCAACCGTTTAAAACGGCTTCTAGTGCCTCTTCTCTTTTGCGTGCTCGTGATCATACCTGTGCATCATTTCTACTGGCGTTTCCCACCGCTAGGCCCTATGGTTGAGGAAAACCACTATAACAACATCTTCACCTTCTTCCTGAAAGACTACTTTAAGCTGCTCTGGATGAACGGCACCTTCTTCCTCGGCAACCTCTGGTTCGTCTACTATCTGTTCGTCTTCTCCCTTCTCTGTCTTCCGGTGATCGTTTATTTTGAAAGCGATCGTGGACGCCGCCTCGCCCTCAAGCTGGGCGATATCTTTGAAAAGGCCGGGATGGTCCTCACGCTCGGGGTTCCCCTGGCTATCGGGACAGCACTCCTCCCGGCGACAAAGGGCGGAAAAGCGTGGAACATCGTCAACGACCTGCCGAGCAGTTTCCAGTATATCACATGTTTCATCTACGGCTATCTGATAAGCTCGGATGACCGGATATGGAGGGCGGTCGAAAGACATTGGAAGGTCTCAGGACTCGCCTCGGTGATCCTGAACGTGATACTTATGGTTTCCGCCCCAGGTAGAGGGCCCTTGAAACCAGGGTACGAGGGCGGACTTGGACAACTGGTCGCGGTGGCATTGCGAGGTTTCAGCTCCTGGCTTTGGCTCCTTCTGATCCTGGGCCTCGGCAGGAAGCTGTTGAACTTCGAGAACCGGTTTCTCAGATACATGAGGGAGGCCTTCTATCCGTTTTTCATCATCCATCAGCCGTTGATACTCGCCCTCGGCTATTACATGCGCGGATGGGAGGTTCCCCTGTTGATACGGGCGTTCTCGATCGTCATATCCACATCGGTGGGAACGATACTGATTTATGATCTTTGTGTCAGGCGGACGAACGTCACCAGATTCCTCTTCGGACTGCGGCCGCTGCCGAAACGGAGGTAAACTGCAATTCGGCCTCTTCCGTTAACCCTTTGCACCTGGCAAAGCCGAATTTAACGGGAGAGGTTGGCAATTGATCAGAATCTGCCTCATTGCGATCATCCTGGCGTCGCTCCTGCCGGTTGTCCTATGTGCCGATGATCCATGGGCTCCGTTGGGGGGCGAGGATCATAACCGTAATGACGATTGGGCTCCGGCCGAGAAGGAAGAGAAGGAACCTCCGGATAAGGCCGATATGCTCGCGGAGGTCATCGCCAATTGGTCCGGAACAAGGCCGATGGATATAAGATCGTTCAGAAAACGACGCCTTAAGGTCCGATCGGAGGAGCCCGGGATAGAGCTGCCGCTCAACTCCAACCTCCAGATAAACGGCTACAAGTCCATCACGCTCGAATATAACTACACCCACTATTTCGGCCGATCGGACATCAGCCGCTACTACGGCGGAGGAGGATATAGAAGCTTCACGTCGGGCTTCAGCGGATTCGATCTGGGCGGTGATTATGATTATGGTTATTACGGAGGATATAGCTCCTTCGACTACGGCATGGGAGGGTTCGGCAGCTTCGGCGGATACGGATCTTACGGCGGCTACGGCTACGGCGGATATGGCTATAGGGGACCGAGAGCCACGGGGTTGAACATCGAGCAGGCCTTGGAGGTGGGACTACACGGCAGGATAGGCGAACACACACATGTCTCGGTGGATTACAGCGACACCGGATCGGACTATTACAGCGGCATAAGCAACAAGCAGCAGAAGATCGCCGTCTGGTATGAGGGTGGGGAGAACAGCATCATCAAGAAGGCGGCCTTTGGCGATCTGACACTCGACCTCCCTAACGTCAGGTTTCTAAACCTCACCAGAAACCTATTCGGAGTCCAACTTCTAGCTGAGCTCAAGGGGATCAGATTCACGGCCTTCGGATCGCGCAGCAAGGGGCTCAAGGGCAAATGGCGATCCCGAGGCGAATCACAGCGCGCCGGCGGCGGAATGGGCATGAGGATAGCGGATACGAATTATATCAAAGGCAGATACTACGCCCTGAACGTCGATTCGGACGGTATGATCCGTCAGTCTCTGCTGCCCATCAAACCCGGCAGCGAGGAGATCTACATAGACGACGGCGATGGAACCAACAACGTCGGAGGCGTTAAAACCGCTCAGGGATATTTCGACCTACAGTATCCGGGCGAGGATTATAACCTCAACTACGACACGGGCGAGATAGAGTTCTTAAAACCTATCTCACCCAGATATAGGATCGTGGCCGCTTACGAATACCTCGGAGAAGGCGGAGGAAGGATGGGAAACCCCGGCCATGTCTTCGAGGATGACGACGGAGACGGCGTGATAGATGAACCGGACGAGAGGATCGGATACGTGGTGATCAAGGAGGCCGACAGGCCCGGCGCGGAGCTGAGAAACGTCTACAGCCTCGGCAACCGAAACATAAGCCCCCGCGACTATGAGATCACCATCTGGCGTGAGGGAGGAACGGACGTCTTCCAGACAGATAAGGGACCGGTGCCGTATATCCAGATCTTCGGCTTGGATCAGGATGGGGACGGAATAGTCGACCCGGAGTTCATCGATTTCGAAAAGGGGCTTTTGCGTTTCCCCTCACCTCACCCGTTCATGATAGAGGACCCCAAGAGCCCCTACTACAAATACAAGGATCAGCTCAACAACGAGGCCCTCTATTCGGACAACCCGCGATATACCGATCAGATGTACACCATCCACGCTGAATACTCCTACCGTTTCGACACATATAGCTTAAACAGACTCAACATCATTCCCGGAAGCGAAGTGGTAAGGGTTAACGGCCAGAAGCTACAGCGGGATGTGGATTACATGATGATATATGAGACCGGCACGATAACCTTCTTCAGGAAACTGGACGAATATGATGAGATAGAGGTCGAATACGAATATGCCCCCTTCGGAGGATCGATGCAACAGTCGGTTGCCGGGGTGTGGGCCGAGTACTCATACGAGCCCAAGGGAGCTGAGGAGACGAAGCCGTCGCTTCCACCTTCACAGACTCTACCTATGGGAGGAGGTTTGGGAGGATATGGCGGAGGCTACAGCGGTTATGGAAGATACGGCGGATATAGCAGCTTCGGAGGATTTGGCGGTTATAGCGGATATAGCAGCTTCGGCGGAAGCTATTACGGGGGATATTCCCGAAGACGGAGCTACGGCACCTTTGGCCCCACTTTCACCCCGACCTTTAAGAAGGGATTCCACATATCGGCCGGATACATCTACAACGCCGGCGGAGGCGGGATGCTGGTGCCCGACGTGAACGGCGCTCCCAATCGAGTCCAGGCCTTCGACGTGAACACCTCCCTGGGTCATACCTTCAACCTCGCCCGGCTGATCGATCCTCTGCCACTCATCTCTATGGATAAACTTCCCCTATCGATAGATTTCAGCGGCGAGGCGGCGTACAGCCGAAACAATCCCAACAGTTTCGGATATGCCTTGGTGGATGGGATGGAGGGCGTCAGGGAATCCACGACCATCAGCACCTTCAAGTTCGACTGGAAGCAGTCCAGCAAACCGCTCGATCCGAACGTCGATCTCTTCGGACGGGTGCTTTTGAGAATGGCCAGGAAGGATGAGGAGGAGGTGGAGGGTAATTATTACAAAAATCGACGGCTGCCCTCCTCAGTCATCAACCCGCTCGCCCGATCGACCGAGGAGGAGACTGTGATGGAGATCGGGTATGAGATGAACGCCACCAAAAGCTGGGCGGGGCTGTCGAGGTCGCTTTCCGAGGAGAGCATCGATCTTTCGGACAGGGACTTCCTCAACATGTGGGTGAAGGTCGAGGGCGATGATGATATCATCCTACATGTGGACATCGGCGTGGTCAGCGAGGATTCAGATGAGGATAGCAGGCTCGACAGCGAGGACCTCCCCGAGGATCTGCAGGATACGAACGGCGATGGAAAGGTGGACATCCTCGATCTCTCCCTCGAGGATCTGCCCGAAAACCAGAAGTACAAGGGCAACGGTATCCTGGAGTCGGGCGAGGATACGGGTTGGACCTACAACTATGGCGGGGTGGAGTATCAGATAGGAGCGGGCAATTCCGTCCTCGACACCGAGGACCTCAACGGAGACATGGTGTTGGATACGATCGACTCCTATTTCGAGATCAGCATCCCGCTCGATTCCATCCCCAAGGAATGGCTCAAGAAGGAGAACAGGAACAGCGGGTGGCGATTTCTCAGCATCCCCCTTTCGGAGGCCAAGGCATGGGGCAGACCTCCAAGTTGGGGATACATAAAGCATGTCAGGATCTGGATAGAGAAGAGCGGTGCGACGGCTAAGGGGAAGCTGCTGTGGAGCGGGATGGAGATCGTCGGAAACAAATGGGAACGAGGGGTGGTGATCGATCAGACCGGCACAGTTAAAACGGAGACGGATGAGAGGTTCTTGGTAGGGGCTAAGGATAACTTCGACTATGACGATTACTTCACGGCCTACAAGGAGCTGGAGGGGAACAGGGAGTTCAGGAAACTTCACCCTATGGTACAGACCGGCTTCGGATTCTTTGAATCACAGCCCAGGGAACAATCGCTGACGTTGAACTATAAACTGGATCCGAACTCAATGGGTGTCACATCCGAGCCGCTGCGCGGACAGCGGCCGGGCGATGGACAGGATTTCTCGAAGTACGATAGGCTTTCGCTTTGGGTACACGGGGACGGGAGGGGTGGAACCTTCGTCATGCGTCTGGGAACCGCTCTCAGAACGGGCGGATACTATTACTCCAGCTATAGATATGGCGGATACGGGGGATATGAAAGGCCAAAACCCCCTGAACCGGTGAATATCTTCAAACAGGGGACCCAGGATTACTACGAGTTCACCATGCCGGTGGATTTCGTCGGATGGAGGAAGGTGGATATAGACCTGAGGGATAAGGATAGGGACGGTCATCCAGATGGCCTCCAGGTTCACGGCAACCCGTCCATAGCGAACATAGGCGGAATACTCTTAGGCATAAGGAACGACAAGGGAGAGCCGATAGAGGGGGAGGTTTGGGTTAACGATATACACCTGGCGGAGCCCACTATACGCGCCGGATGGGCGAGGCGCGGGGATTTCGCCTTGACGCTCGGCCAGAGGCTGAGCGTACGCGGGGGATATGCCAGACAGGACAAACAGTTCGAAAGCTCGGCCGGACAGGCGGAGACGTACGGATCCTACTATAGCAGCTACAGCTCCGGGTATAGCACGAGCACCTATGACTACAACTTCAACTCCGAGCTTCGTATCTTCGATTGGCTGCCGATAAGGTATACCATGAGATATAACGAGTCGGAGACTGAGGCGCGCCGGGGTACGATCAGCAGCTACACCTATGGCAAAAACAGGGGGACAAGCCGCAACCTATCGCTTCAGATCAGACGTCCGCCCTTCCCCACCCTTGGGTTTTCGGTGGACAAGCAGAGCCTCTGGAACGAGAGACGCGGTACCGATCTGAGCACGTTGTATATGGGCTCCTTTTCATATGACCTAAAGGGCAAGCTGGGCGTGGATGTGGAGTACAGACACGAGGAGGCAGACGTCAAGCCGGAGACTGCCGTCAAAACCGAAGGCACAGGCAGGGGATATTATACGTCCTCCTATTACGGCGGATATTATGGGGGCAGGGGGAAGGAGAAGGTCGATAGCGGTGCTGTTTCACTCAGGATAAATCCGATACAGGGCTTCGGGCTGAATCCGAGCTATGACGTCGTGCGGGAGCTGGAGTATCGGGAGGAGACGCCTAAGACAGGTATTGCCTCCGGCTCTGAAAGCGTGAGGAGAACCGGCAGGTATGTCCTGGCCTCACGTAGCCAAAGGTTCTCGCTTAGGCCGACGTTAAAGGATTTCCTCGGCATAAGACCCTCGCTGGGATCGAGGCTCAGCTTTCGCGAGACGTGGTTCGGCGGGAATAAAGATGCATCCCTGGATATCGATTCTGACTTCCGCCTGGATATCCGGCCACAGAAATGGTTCAAGTTCGAGAAGAAACCCGTTCAATCCCTCTCGGGAAACGGGGGTGAGATCTCCACCCAGATCCCCCAAAGCCAGGAGGATATAGAGGAAAGGGAGAGAAGGAGGCTGGAGTACTACGGGGTTACCCCCGATCAGCTGGAGAGGATGGAGGAGCAGAGAGGGGATTGGATAGACAGGGAGAGGGCGAAGATAGAGCGAAAGCTCAAAGAGAGGGAGAGAATGGGGGTTAAACCTACGAAGAGTTTATTCGAGCAGATAATCACCACAACGACGCTCGGCGGCGGGGTGAGCTTCTCGACCACGGATTACCTCCGGAAACTCAAAGAGGGCACCGATGTGTTAGATGTGCTGAGACTCCCCGAAGACGCTCCCGAAAGAAGTCGATCGACCCGCAGGACGCGGATCTCCTTCCGTGGTTCGGTCGATCCGCTCACCTGGGCGTCGATCGGGTTCGATTACTCCAGATATCACATCTTCTCCAAAACGGCCGGCACGACATCGAAGGATGATTCAAGCTCATATGATGCCGACCTGAAACTGTTCAACTCGGCCAACACCTCCACCCTTCAGCTCAAATATGCCTACTCCACCAACTCCAGAAGCACATCGAGGGCGAGGATCTACTTCAGCCGCGGCCACAGCCCGTCGCTCGCCTGGCAGCAGAGATGGGGAGAGGGAACGAGCACGGCCTTAGGCGTGATGCTTACGTTCAAGGAAAGCGAACGGAGCGGGATCAAAGGCAAGGCGCTCATCATCAAGCCGAACTTCAACGTCAGCTATAAGCTCCACCTTGAGGGAAGTCTGACGCTGCCGCTTTTGAACAGGGATATCAGCCTCAATCACGACTTCAACCTCCGCAACACCTTCGCAACCGTCATAACGCGCAGAACTCTGGGACTTAACCGGGAGGACAAAAGCGAGCGGTATGAGACATCCCTCTACGCCGATTATAACTTGAGCTCCCGGATCAGGATGAACTTGCATCTGAGCGTCGTCTACAACAACGACAGGGTTGAGGAGGGGCGCGATTATATCTCCATCCTCGGAGCTCTGATGGCAAGGGGCGAATTCAGATAATTGCGGGCTATCCCGTTTTATGGTAAAATATCCTGCCTACCGGAGGTGGAACGATGGCGTTCACGATAAGGGAGTTTCATGACTTTGTGAAAATCCTGGAGGAAAAACCCGAATGGAGGGATGAGCTGCGCCGTTTAGTTCTGACCGATGAGCTCTTGAAACTTCCGGAGATGGTCCGCGA
>CAZHVH010000094.1:0-10278 GCA_964535855.1 uncultured bacterium | reverse complement strand
AAGGGAAATATGAGCGTCAGTGATAATGAGATGAGGCATCCCCGTTTACGAGCCATTTCGTTAGGGATTTTATGCATGGCGATCCTGGCGGCGGTCACGCCCGTCAGCGATCTTTTGATACAGGGCACATGGATCGCCGCCTGCCATCTGCCCATCGGTGCTGTATTCATGCTCTCCATCTTTCTCCTGCTCCGTCCTTTCACACGACGTCTCCTCAGCAGCGATGATCTCATAACCATCTACGTCCTAATGCTTGTGGGGGCTGGCATACCGTCACTGGGCCTTTCGGCCTATCTGATTCCCATCCTTGCCGCTCCCATCTATTATGCCACGCCCGAAAATGAGTGGTCCTCCCTCTTCTTCCAACATATCCCTTCCTGGCTGGCGATGATGGACGAGCGCTCCGCACGCTTCTTCTATGAGGGTCTTCCGGGCGGAACCGTTGTCCCGTGGAGGATCTGGATCAAACCGCTTGCGATGTGGAGCATATTCGCCCTGGCGATGTTCGCCGTGATGTACTCCCTCTGTGTGATCCTGCGCCGACAGTGGGTGGAGAGGGAGAGGTTGATCTTCCCCCTGGTTCAACTCCCGCTGGAGATGATCGGGACGGAGAACGACTCGACCTTCTTTCGAAATGGGCTGATGTGGATGGGATTCGGTATACCGTTTTTGATTCACGCCTGGAACGGACTGCACTTTCATCTCCCCATCCTACCTGAGATCAGGCTCTTTTACGATCTGGGCCGATACCTGACGGAGAAACCCTGGAACATAATCCGTCCCCTGTGGGCGATCGTCCATTTCAGCGTGATAGGCTTTGTATATCTCCTGCCGACGGATCTCTCTTTCAGCCTCTGGTTTTTCTATTTCGCCTTCCACGCCCAGTCGGTGATCGGAGTGGTGATGGGCAAGCGGATAAGAAACGTGACCGGATATGCGGTCAAGGACTTCGCCGCATATCAGATGGCCGGCGCGCTTGCCACCTTCGTGATATTGGCCCTCTGGCGGGCGAGGGGAAATCTCAGGGCGATTTTCAGAAAGGCGTTTCTGAACGATCCGAAGGTGGACGATTCCCACGAGCCGCTTCCCTTCCGATGGGCGGTTCTGATGCTGATATTCGGACTGCTGACGATGATAGTCTGGAGCGTGATAGCAGGTGTGAGCTGGGGATGGATAACCGCCGTTTTGGTGATATTCGCCTTCACGTTGATCGGCATGACCAGGATGGTCTCAGAAGGGGGATTGCTGTTCATACAGACCCCCTATCGGCCGTTGGATCTGATTTCGCCTCTGACCGGTACAGCGCGTATACCGCCCGCCTCCCTCACCGTTCTGGCCTTTCAGGAGATGATCTTCATGTTCGATATCCGATCCATGCCGATGCCGAGCATGATGGATTCCTTTAAGCTCACGGAAAGGCCGCTCTTCAACAGACGGAGGTTATCCCTGTCGATCCTACTATCCACACTGGTGGCGATGGGGGTTTCATACGTCTCGGTGATGTGGATCTGCTATCGTTATGGAGGGATAAACCTGAGCAGATGGTTCTGTGTGGGAGCGCCTCAGCTGCCGTTCCGCCGGCTGAGCGCGATGCTCATCAATCCCGAGGAGCCCAACGGCGCGTATGTGGCCTATATGGGAATTGGAGCGGCTGTGATGTTGTGTCTTTCGATCATGCGTCAGAGGTTTTTGTGGTGGCCCTTTCATCCCTTGGGTTACGCCATGGGGCCGAGCTGGCCGATGATACAGCTATGGTTTTCCATATTGATCGGCTGGGCGGCGAAATCCGTTATCATGCGCTATGGCGGCATTCGAAGCTACCGCACATATAGACCGCTCTTCTTGGGAATGGTGTTGGGGGAGTTCATCTCGGGCGGTGTGTGGCTGATCATAGATTTTCTCGCCGGCAAGGAAGGCCACAGGATATTTCTCTTCTGACTTGACCGGAGAGACCTCAGGTGTTATATTCTTATGTGGAGATTAAAGCGTTAGGGAGGAGATATAGATGAGGATAAGAGGTTTCGGGAGGTTCCTCTGGGTTTTCGCCTCGGTTCTCGCTGTAGCGATTATAGCCGGTTGCGCCGCCCAGTCACAGCTCAAAAGGGCGGATAACCTCGTTGAGATGGGCAGATATGATGATGCTATTAAGCTCTATCAGCAGATAATCGAGGCCAACCCCAAATCGGATGACGCCCGAAAGGCCAAGCTGGAGATCGGAGATATCTACTTCAAGAGGATGAAAAAGACCGAGGAAGGGTTGAAGATATACCAGGAGCTGGCTCAGGAGTATCCGGGAACTGAGGAGGGAAGCGAAGCGCTGTGGAACGTCGCTGGATACTATTACAAGCAGGGCGATTACGATAAAGCGGTGGAGAACTTCAGGAAGATAGTCGAAAACTTCTCCAAGACCAAAAGGGCTGGCAACGCCCAATATATGATCGCCAAATGTTATGAGCAGAAGGCGAAAAAGCTGGAGGAGGCCGGCGCGAACACGGATGAGATCGAGACGGCATACTCGAAGGCGGCAGAGGAGTACGGTAAATTGCCCCAGCTATTCCCAAATCATCCCCAAATCCCCCAGGCCTTGAGGAACAGGGGGAACATTCTGGAGAGGCTAAACCGCACCGATGAGGCAATCGAATCCTATAAACAGCTCGTGCAGAACTATAAGGGAAGCCCTGAGACGAAGGCAGTGCTCAATGAGGTGGTCCAAAAGCTGAAACAGATGGGGGTGCAGGTGGACCTCGCTGAGAGGAAAAAGCTCAGCTCCGAAAGAAGCCTACGGCAGGCGATGGAGGAGAGGCGAAGGAAATTGCGACAGCAGAAGCTGCTGCGCGACGTACCTCCGGATCAGCGCGACATAATCCTGGGCAAGAAGACCGGAACGGGCTCCAAGGTGGGCGGCACACAGGGCCCTGTCTTTCACTCCAGCTTCGGCGTCAATCCGGATGATCTGATGAACCAGGTGGGGTTTTCCATAGACAGCCAAGGGACGCTGTACGACGCCATGTTCATGTTCGCCAACATGTATTATAACGAGGGCAGATTCAAGGAGGCGGGCGCGCTTTACGAGCGATCGATCAGCCTGGGCGAGAAAAACCCCCAGGCCTTCGTCAGATTAGCCATGTGCTATAAGCACGAGGGTATGGAGGATAAGGCGAAGGAGATGCTCACCAAGGCCGCGAGAAGAGACCCAAGCGTCATCGACGCCATGATCCTCACCGGACAGCGCAGATATGAAACCGAGGAGTACGATAAGGCGCTGGATATCTTCAGTTTCCTGATCGGACTGTCCAAGGCGAAAGATCCCGATGTCTACTACAACATCGGCCTGACCTACAGGAAGATGAAGCAGGACGATAAGGCTGTGGAGGCGTTTGAGAGGGCGGTAGCACAGAGGCCGAATTTCAAGGATGCCCTTCAACACCTGGCGGAGCTCTACTATTACAAGATAGGCGATAGGGAATTAGGGTTAGCCTTCAGCGACGCCGCCGGCGATAAATCCTATGCTTACGAACCACAAAAGGCGTTAGGAGACCTCTGTTTCAAATACGGAAGCTACAATTGGGCGAGGGTGAAGTATAAAACCGCCGCCCGACTGGCTCCGTCGCCTGAGCAGAAGCTGGCGATGGAGGTGATGGCCGCCGTTGCCGCTGCCAGGAAAGGCGATCTACAGACCGCACAGAAGGAGATAAACGATCTAGCCGGACAAAACCCGGATGCTGCCGCCATCCATTATGGCAAAGGTGAGATCGCTATGGCGCAGAACGACCTTCAAACAGCGGCCGCCGAGTTTAAAAAGGCACTTGAGATCGATCCGGCCCTCTCCTATGCTGCCGCCGCGCTCGGAGATCTGTACATCAAACAGGGAGGGAAGGACGAGGCGGTTAAACTCTGGAACTCCTTCCTCCAGAAAAAACCGAAGGCGAGGCTGATCAAATGGAAGCTGGAGAAACTCAGCGAGGAGAAACCGGAAACCGGGAAAACAGAGGCCAAGACCCAAACCAAATCGGAAACCACCAAATAGGGCGGATCTCAAATCCGCCCTTTATCAATCTATCCATCCTCCCCCTACGAGGACATCCCCGTCATAGAAAACAGCGGCCTGTCCGGGCGTAACGGCTCCGTGGGGCTGTTCATAGATCACCTTCGCCCTATCCTCTCCGATCTGCTCCACCAAACCGGGTCTACCCGGGTCTTTATACCTCACCTTTATGTCCACCCTCATAGGCTGATCGATCTTATCGACGCTTATCAGGTTCAACCCCGAAACGGTGAACTCCTTTACCATCAGCTCCTCTCTCGTTCCGATTATCAGGGCGTTACGGTCGGGATCTATCCTCACCACATACATCGGCCTTCCGAGGGAGATGCCGAGCCCTTTACGCTGGCCGACGGTGAAGAACTGAATGCCCGGATGCCTCCCCACCACCCTTCCGTCAGCGGTGATTATCGGGCCGGGTTTGATCTCATCCGGCATGCGTTCTTTGAGGAACCTGGCGTAGTCGTTATCCGATATGAAGCACAGATCTTGGCTTTCCGGCTTGGAAGCTGTCTTCAACCCTAATCTGTCGGCGATCCGCCTGACCTCCGATTTCCTCAAGTTTCCTAGGGGGAGAAGGATATGTTTGAGCTGATACTGTTTCAGCGAGAACAGGGCATAGGACTGATCCTTATCCGGATCGATCCCCCTCTTCAGGATGAATCTCCCGGAGGAGCGATCGAACTCCAAGCGGGCGTAATGGCCCGTAGCGACGTAGTCCATACCCAATCCCCTCGCTATCTGAAGAAGCCTGCCGAACTTCAACCTCTCGTTGCATATGATGCAGGGATTGGGTGTTCTGCCGCGTGAGTATTCCCTGCAGAAGTAATCGACGATCTCCCTGGAGAAGATCTCCTCGAAGTTGAGGACATAGAAGGGAATACCAAGCTGTGAGGCGACCCTTCGAGCATTCTCCACCCCATCAAGCGAGCAACAGGTCGGGTGTGCTGATCCGGGCGGTCCGGCCGAATCGTGATATCCCAGGCGCATGGTGACGCCCACGACCTGATATCCCTGTTCCTTCAAAACCGCCGCGGCGACGGAGCTATCGACCCCGCCGCTCATGGCGACCATCACCCGCTTTGCCATCCGGCGATCCCCCTTATAGCGATCGAAACCTCTCGACGGTCTATATCGGCTTGATAGAAACCCACAAGAGACGAGACTCGAAAGACAAGGGTCAAAAGATAAAAAAGACTCTTGACTCTGGACTCTCGACCCTCGACTAAAGTGTTACCTTAATTTTCCAGCAGAATGAGAACCGTCCCGGAACAAGTTTATCCTCTTGATCATTAGCAGCAATCTACAGTTCATTTTAGCGGATTCAGGAGGGAGAATCAAGGATGGGATATCGATCCGCCTCTAATACTGATAAACCTTCACCTTATCTCCGACGAACAGTTTATCCCTATGCTGGGGGGTTAGCAGTTGAACCTCCGTCGTGAACCTATAAACCTGTATGACCTTGATCTTAGCCAGGATAAACCTCTCATCGGGGTTATCCGGTATCTCCTTCATCATCACCAATTCGGCGTTCGGAAGGGCGCCTTCGAATATGTTGAGCAGGAGTTTATCGCCTGATATGTTGAGGATATGTATTTCGTCCAGCCTCTTCTCCTTCTCTTCTGGCGGCATGAGGAGATCGTTTTCAAGTATAGGCTTATCGTATGAGGTTATAACGCATCTGGCTGAGAAAGTTCGTATGGTGACAGCGGCGACCTCCACCTCCCCCACCCTCTCCAGCCAGCTTATCCTGCGTTTGGTGACGGGGTGGATCAGATTCATCCGTCTGAAAACCCACAGTTTCGTCCCCGGCTTGATCCATTTGACACCGTCTGAGGTCAGATCGGCGTAGAGATAGCTTTGCGTCCGCGAGACGCTTCTCACGAGGTTGTGCGTCCGTTGTCTGAGGACATCCCCGACCTGTATCGGCCTGAGTGAGTTTATAACTCTTCCCGTCGAGAACCTATCCTGAACCTCCTCCACTAAGATCCCAGCGGCCCTGACTTCCCTTTCGTACTCCTCGCCCGTCTGGGGATTCTTCATCCTCTCCGTCTGATAGACGTCCATTACCTCTCCAGGTAGTATCCCTGCCTCCCGTCCCCTATCTATTGTCACCGATTGATCCTTTATGGCGGCTATTCGGCCGTCGATCTGGGCCGATGAGATAAGAATCGATAAGATCGCTATCGCGCTCCAAACCATCTCACACCTCCGATCCTCACGGCCATCCCCATATCGTCTTCACACTCAGTGGTGATAAACGCCGATATCCTGGAATTTGATGATCCCATCTGGTGTCTCAACAGATATCCCACGACGATCGCCCCTGCCAGGATCGCTGAAACCCTCGCCTTTGTTATCTCCCTGTTATATGCGTTTCTATATCGAGATATATCATCCGGATCTCTGGCTGAGGCGTATTTATCGTATTGAACGTTTGCCGAGTGATTGAAATAAAGGGCAGCGGCGGTGAGGAGCAATCCACCTCCGTAGGCCCACCATCGGGTCGAGTCCGAAGAGCGAGACACACCGCTTTTGTTCTCCTCCTTCGGCTTTGCCTGTGGGATAACCATCGCTGCCTCACGTATCGGAGTTACCTCAGCCATATCACCGATCCGTATTCTCTCGTCCCTGGCTCTGCTGATGACCTTAAGCCTGGAGGCATAATCGTAGGTCTCCTCGACCTCACATCGTGCCACACTAACTCTTAAGCCATTGACCATCCGATAGATCTCGAACCGCATACCTTCCCTTACCCCGTCCATATATCCCATATCCACATACACCCTATCACCATCTATCAGTATGACGTATCTCTCGTTCTCCTGAGCGTATGCGGTGAAGGTCAGGGACAGGACAGATAGAATCAGGATGAGCTTAGCTGCCCTCTTCACCTTCTATTCCCTCCCTCAATCTCGTGAGTTCCTCCATGAATTTCTCCGGAAATTTATCATCAGACGGATCTAACCTCAGCTCTGAGTCCAATTTCTGGATCGCTGAGATGGCATCAGAGTATCGACCGAGGTAGAACCTGGATTCGGCAAGTATCAGATATCCTCTCTCAAGCGGTTTATCGGCAAATATGAGTTTGGATTCGTCCTCAGAGAAGGTGGAGATCAACCTTTCGGCGTTCGATTCCGCCTTTTCATAATCCCCTACCGCCAGTGCGGCCGCCGCCAATCCCAGAAGGGCGTCAGGTAAATCATTCTGGTTCTGAAGGGCGAGGCTGAACTCTGCAATGGCGATGATCGGGTCACCCGAAAACAAGCTGCTCCATCCCATTCCGGCATGCCCCAGGGCAAAGGTGGGATCGACCTCCACGCTCTTTCGGAATCCCTCTTTTGCCCCTTTAAAATCCCCTGAGTTAAACCTGTCCAGACCATAGGCGAAGTACGCCTCCCTGGGCGATCCCGCCTTGGGATCAAACGGGTTGTTAAGCTCCCTCCCGCATGAGGAGATCAAAATGAGCATGGCGATCAGAACCCATCCCATGCCTTTCATCTTCTCACCGCCAATTTACGCGAGATAACCCTTCCGATCCCGTCAAGCGTCAGGATATAAACCCCGTTCGCCACCTTCTCGCCGGAGCCATCCCTGAGGTCCCAAACGGCCACATGACCGCTCTCCGTCGCTTTGAACCTCTCACCGTCCAATGAGGTAACAAGCCTGCCGGAGGATGTAAAGACCTTCACGCTGAACCCGTATGCGGCGAATCCGGGCACGACGGCTATGATCTTCACCGAATCGCCCTTCACTGGATTGGGAAAGATATCAAGTGAAGGGATGACCTCTTCGCCGGATGAGTTGCTCCCTCGCGTGGGGATGATCTTATCGACGTCGATTTCCACCTCGTCCGTTCTGATGTTCCCATCGACATCCTTCGCCGAGATACTGATTCTCAGGCGTCCTGAAACCTTTTGGGACAGGACAAACACCCCGCTCCATATCCTATCGGAGATCCGCTCCATCCTAACCCTTATCCCATCCTTCAGATCAGGCTCGACGGAGGGGGAGGAGATGAGGTTATTTGAGGAGATAACCGTTATACGCAGCAGGTTCGGATTGACCGGATTGGGCGTGACGAACACTTTGAGCGATAGGGGTTGGCCGGTATTTCCCGGATTCCCTTCCGTGACGCTCACCTTCATCTGCGCCGAGGCGGTGTTCCCGTCCGGATCAGTTACCTCGATCGTCAGGCTTTCCCACCCGCTCCAGTCATCGGGCGCCGTTAGAGTTAAAGTGCCGGCTTCGCCGAGATTTACGTATACCCTGCTGTTCCCCTTCACGGAGAGCTTAAGGGAATCGAAAGGCGTATCTTCATCCGAGATATACTCCTTCAGATCGATCTCCCTTGATTCACCCTGTTTCAAGTTTACCTCTGGAAGCTGTGATATCTTGGGCGGAGAGACGGCATTCGGATCGTATACCCTGACCTTAACCTTAGCCTCAGCGCTGTTCCCATCCGGATCGGTTGCGACGAAGGTTATCATCTCCTCGCCCGTCCAATCGGGATCTAGGGGCGATATGGTGACGATATGGGTGTCCGGGTCCACCTCCACCTTGAGCATCTTCGCCCCTTTTACCTGCCAGCTTATGAGCTCCGGAAAACCGTCCGGATCGGTCACATGTTCGTCCAGATCTATCGATGAGTCGGAGCCCCCCTTGGGGATGGATATATCGGAAAATCCGCTCAGCACGGGGGGCTTTCCGACCTGTTTCGGTGAGATCGTAACGGATAACTCCGTCTCATCGGAGTTGCCATCGGGATCCGTTGCGGTAAAGGTGATCCTCTCCGTTCCGGTCACTCCCTCAGGCGCATGTATCATCACCTTGTGGTTGTTCGAATCAACAACCACGATCAGATTTCTATACCCCGACGCCCTCCAAGATATCTCATTCAGGGGGGTGTCGGGATCGGAGACATAATCGTCCAGGTCCAGTGATACGTCAGTCTGGCCCTCGACGAGCGATAGGGGGGGTATGGGTAGAAGAACGGGAGAGGCAGTGACCTTAACCTTCAGTGTCTTGCTTGACGAGTTACCATCTCCATCGGTGGCTACAAGTTTGATCTCCTCCGTGCCGAACCAATCCGATGAGGCGGTGAGGGTTAGAAGATGATCCTCACCTATCGATACGACCAGATGGGACGGATCATATCCCTCCGCTCGCCACTCGATCTTCTGCGGCGGCGTCTGATCGTCGGAGACGTAATCGTCCAGATCGAAGGCCACGACCACATCGCCCTGCTTCAGCTTCTGTTCCGGAAGGTCGGATATCGTCGGAGGCTTGGGCCGGTAGGCGGTGACGGTAATGGTTTTTTCGGCCGAGTTTCCGTCCGGATCGGTGGCGGTAAAGGTGATCCGCTCTGATGTCTCCCTCGAAGCCGTAAAACGGGCGATGTTCTGAGAGGTGATCTCAACCGTTATGAGGCTATTGCCGCGAAACGACCATCTTATCTTATCCGAGGGGGTATCCATGTCGGAGACATATTTGTTCAGATCCAGCTCAGCATGCCCCACCTTGAGGCTGAAGCTCACATCGGGCATATCGGATAGAACCGGTGGTAGGCTGTTGGGTATGATCTCGACCATGCAATCGTCCGAAGCGGAATGTCCCTCCGGATCAGTCGCCCTGAAGGTCACTTTCTCCTTGCCAACCCACCCGTTCAACGATGAAAAGGTAACCTCATGGGTGATCGGGTCTATGTTCACCAGCACGTTGACGTTTCCCACATAACTCCACTCTATCTTATCCGGAGGCGTGTCGCTATCGACGACATAATCATCCAGGTCTATCCTCACGCTCATATATGACCCATCGCTCTTGGCTATCACGTCCGGGATATCAAGCACCCTGGGGAAAGTGTCGGGGAGAATGGTGATCGTACAGGAATCGGAAACCGAGTAGCCGTCGGCATCCGTAGCTGTGAAGGTCAACGTCTCCTGACCGGTCCACCCGCTGTTTGATGATAGGTACGCCTTGTTATCCGGCGTAAGGCTTACCACGACGTTCCCGGCGCCTGAAAAGCTCCATTTTACCCCTCTGAGATCGGGGTCGTCATAGTCCACGACGTATCGATTCAGGTCGATATATCTCCTCTCCCCGATTATAAAGGTGATATCCGGGATATCTTTGATCCTCGGCGGCGATTTGACCGTGACGGAGGCATTTGTGCTCGCTTTGTTTCCCTGAGGATCTACCGCCGTAAAGGTGATCTCCTCGACGCCGAACCA
>CAZHVH010000093.1:0-10282 GCA_964535855.1 uncultured bacterium | reverse complement strand
ATAACTTATAGGAGGATAAAAAGGCTGAGGGCTGCTTTGAAGGATCTGAAGGCTAAGAGGGAAAGAAGACCGTTTCCACCGTTTTTTTGATACTATAATATAGCTAAGGAGTGAAAAGTTGGAAGCTGAATTGCTGAGTAGACTTAACTCCGGAGAGGTTTTGGTATGCGATGGTGCCATGGGCACGATGCTTCAATCCTTCGGTTATACCACCGGCGATCCACCTGAGAAGTGGGGAGTGGAGCATGAGGAGTCGCTGAGAAGGGTTCACAGCGAATATATCGAAGCCGGTGCAGATATAATACTGACGAATACCTTTGGCGGAAGCAGACCGAAACTTGAGAAATACGGCTTGGGTTCTGAAGTGGAGCCGCTTAACAGGGATCTGGCCCAGATAGCAGTCGATGAGGCCTCCAAGGCGGAGAGAAAGGTCTATGTTGCCGGTGACGTCGGTCCCACGGGCGAATTCATGGAGCCCATAGGGATGCTAACGGAATCCGATATGATCGAGATTTTCTCGCAGCAGATTAGAGCTTTAGCTCAGGGCGGCGTGGATCTGATATTCATAGAGACGATGATGGATCCAAACGAAGCAGCAGCCGCCGTCAAAGCGGCCAGGGAGGTTTGCGATCTACCCGTCTTCGCCTCGATGAGCTACAACGTGGATAAAAAGGGATTTAGAACGATGATGGGAACATCCCCGGAACAGGCTGTCAAAATCCTGCTTGAGACGGGGGCGGACGTCGTAGGCGCGAACTGCGGAGATGTCCTTGCCTCGATGATGCCTCGTCTCATCCGACAGATGAAGGAGGCCGGGGCGAAACTGGTCGTGGTCGAACCGAACGCTGGAGCCCCCAGGATAATCGACGGCAAAACCGTTTTTCCCCAAACGCCTGACGAGATGGCCAAGAGTGTCCCCGAGATGATCGAGGCGGGCGCGGATGTGATCGGCGGCTGTTGCGGCACCACACCTGAGCACATCCGCCTTATCGCCCGGATCGTGAAAGGTGAACGGAAATGAGCATAGTGGTCGTCGGATCGGTCGCCCTCGATTCCATTGAGACCCCTTATGGCAAGGTCGAAAGAGCCCTTGGCGGATCGGCCACATACTTCTCAATCGCCGCTAGCTTCTTCCATCCCGTCAGACTTGTGGCGATCGTCGGCGAGGATTTCTCATCCGGGCATATCGAACTGCTTAAATCGCATGGTGTGGATTTGGAGGGATTGGTCAGGGCGAAGGGCAAAACCTTCCACTGGAAGGGGCGGTATAACGACCTTAACGTGGCCGAGACGCTGGCGACGGAGCTGAACGTCTATGCCGATTTCGATCCCGAGCTGCCCGAAAGCTATCGTCGCTCCGAATATATCTTCCTGGCCAACATCAATCCCGATCTCCAATTGAAGGTGCTTGGACAGGTTAGATCTCCGAAGTTAGTGGCCTGCGATACGATGAACCTGTGGATCAACACCGCCTTGGATGATCTCAAAGAGGTTCTCAAACGGGTCGATCTGCTCATACTCAACGATTCTGAGGCGAAGATGATCGCTGGGGAGGAAAACCTGATAGCGGCCTCCAGGAAGCTGCTGGAGCTCGGCCCCGATAGGGTGATCGTCAAAAAGGGTGAACATGGAGCCATGTCCTTAACCTCGGAGACTTTCTTTGCCATACCGGCCTATCCCGTTGAGAAGGTCGTGGATCCGACGGGAGCCGGCGATTCCTTTGCCGGTGGCGTCATCGGATATCTTGCCTCAACGGGGCGGAACGATGAGGAGAGTTACCGCAGGGCGATCGCATACGGAACGGTGCTCGCTTCCTTTAACGTTGAGGATTTCAGTCTCAGGAGGCTCTCCTCGATCTCAAGGGAGGATATCGAGAGGCGGCTCGATCAATTGCGCCAGATAACGAGGTTCTAGATGTCATGGTTTGAATATGTAGGCGCACTCCACGTTCACTCCCGATACTCCGACGGCGGAGGAACGGTCGAAAGGATAATAAAGGCGGGTCACAAGGTTGGTCTTGATTTCATTATCCTCACCGATCATGAAACCTTGAAGGGGCGTGATCGATGGCAGGGGTGGCATGATGGTCTGCTCCTTATCGTGGATGAGGAGATCTCGCCCTGGATCGGAAATCACTATCTCGCCCTGGGGATCAAAAACGAGATAAGGGCCAAGATGGCGCTCAGGGCTCAGCCCTTCATAGATGAGGTTAGACGTCAGGGTGGGGTGGGTATAATCGCACATCCCTTCGGCGAGAAAAAGGGGTTCTTCCCCGTGTTGGATAGGCCATGGATCGACTGGGATGTCGTCGGATTTGACGGAATGGAGATATGGTCGTATATGTATGACTGGATCAAGGATTTGACCCTTCTCACCCTACCCTATTACCTCCTGCATCCGAGTGAGGCGATAGACGGACCTCGACCTAAGACGCTGGCGAAATGGGATGAGCTTAACCTCTCGCGGAAGGTAATAGGTGTATGTGGCCTGGACGCTCACGCCAAAAAGGTACCGTTTCTACCCTTCGTGGAGATCCTCCCCTACGAGTATCTCTTTCGAACCCTCAGGAATCACATACTACTCGAAGAACCGCTTGATCCTGCCTCTCCCCAACGAAGCATATCCATGATCCATGAGGCGATCAGATATGGAAGCTGTTTCATCGGCTATGACCTGATCGCCGATTCGACAGGGTTCCTCTTCAAGGGTGAGATGACAGGTATGGAGCTTAATATGGGGGACGAAAGGATTTTTACGGGGAGAGCCGTTCTGAGGGTTAAAACCCCCACTCCAGCGAAGATCAGAATTTTAAGAAATGGCGAACCGATACTCGAGAGGGTGGAATCGGAGGTTGAAATCAGCGTGAATTCCCCGGGTGTATACCGCGCGGAGGCTCATCTTAGCGGCAAACCCTGGATTCTCTCCAACCCGATTTACCTTAGATCCCCTCGATCTGTATGATCAGCCTGCCGATCTGAAGCCTCAGCAGAAGATGATAGAGTCTGATAAGGAGATTCACCTGTACTGTGGATGGGATATTCTCATCCAGGATCATCTCCGCCATTCTGTCCATCAACCTTCCCAGGCTCTTAGCCTTCTCGAAAGAGGGTTCACCCTCCGGGGACGCGTCGGCGTTGAAGAACTCCCACATATGATCCTGTAGCTCCAATAGATAATTGTGCACGGAGGCCTTATGCTCTTTCCAGGCTGAGTCTATCCAGATCGTGTCCGCCCTCCATCCCAGATATATGGCTATCGCCTCGATGAGCACATCTCGAGGAGTTTCTTCGCCCGATATTATCTCCTCAACCTCCGATAGAATCCCTGCGTTGGCATCTAACATCCTGACGTTGTGATAGTCCTTAACTGAATCGAGCACTTCATGATTATCGAAGATAAGGTGCCAGAGCGACGCACTCGTCTGGAGCATAGCTTCGATCTGAGATCGGATCTCCTCCGGAAGTCCTGATCGGACGGCAAAGTGGTGTAAGGCGTGAAGCTTATTTCTGAAGCTCCACACATCCTCGGGTGATACCTCAGGGATAGGCTTAAGGAACCATTTCAGAAGATCATCCTTTATATAGTCGATAATCCTCAAGGACAGATCGGATGACATCGGTTACTCCATATCCCGCTGGGAATATGCCCAGGGAGCTATTTTTGGTTTTCAAATGGAACCCGGATATCGTATCTTCCGGGCCTTTCGACCTTGAGTATCCCCTCGCTGATCATCATCTCAAGCGGCGATTCCTTGATCTGGAGGGGCATTCTGACCACATCCCTGATCCTGACCGACTCATATATGGCCATCATGATCTCCATCGTATATCTCGCCTGTCTGCCGGAACCCCTATGCTCCTCGACCCTGCCTTCGATCCACGCTATGAGCTCCTCGAGCTGATTCATCCCGTCGCCTCGGGGCTGCACCTCAGTTGCTCCCTTTTTGTTCGTCAGAAATATCCTGCCATCCTGATATGCTATCATCCCATCCGACCCATACATCAGAGCGGCTGGCATCCCAGGGCCCGGCAGATCGACCTCTATAACGCCTCGGGTGCCGCCCTCGAAGCAGATGATGGCGGCGGAGAAATCCTCTATTCTCATCCTCCTCTCATATCGATCGGTTTTGCGGGAGATCTGGCCCAACACCCACAGCGTCTCCGGATCGCCGAGCAGGTATCTTATGGTATCGATCAGATGGGTCCCCCAATTGAGGAGGCCGCCGCTTGCCTTTCTGAAAGCGAGGGTCGGTTGACCGATGGCGCCCTCCAGGATCAGCCTCCTGGCCGTGACGTTGACCGGCTCGAAGCGGCGTTGATGGCCCACGACCAGCTTGACCCCATTGTGATCGCAGGCCTCCAACATGGCATCTGCCTCGCCAAGGTTTGTGGCCATGGGCTTTTCGCAGAGTATCCCCTTAACTCCACCTGTCTCAGCGGCAGCTACGGTTATCTCAGCATGGGACATCGGCCACGTGCAGACGCTGAGTATATCGATCTGCTCCGAATCGAGCATCTCCCGATAATCGGTATATCTAGCCGGTATGTCGAACTCCCTGGCGAAGTTATCCACCGCTTCAGGGTTGATATCCGCTGCGGCGACCATTTGGGTTTTGGGGTGTCTTCTGTAGGCGTTAGCATGTGCCCGCGCCACGCCGCCGCAGCCTATTATACCAACCCGGTAGATCTCATCGGACATTTTGCCTCCCCTTACCTTCCGAAACGATATCCTGGCGCGGATCCGGTTATCTTGAAGAGCGATTTGGCGGCGTTATAGTGAATGACAGAATCGTCATCCTTGATCGCCTCCTGCAGGAGAGAAGCCGCCTTGCGGCTCCCGGAATCACCCAGGGCGGTCAGAATCCTCCGCCTGAGGCCGATCGGATAATCCGTCTTACGATAGGCCTTGATAAGCGCATCGACGGCCTCATCGGTGCCGATTTGGCCGAGGGATGAGGCGGCGTTCTTACGAACGGACTCCTGAGCTGAGGTATCGTTGAGGGTTTGGATCAACGCCTGGACGACCTCCTTAGTACTGAAATTACCCAGCGCTTTTGCCGCCTTATATCTTTCGCTCTCAGCCTTTCCGGAGTTCTGCATTATGCCGATCAGATCCTTGATCACATCCTTTCTGCCGCTATGACCGAGTCCCAAGGCGGCGTTGCCTCGGACTGACTCCGAGCTGTCGGAGAGCATCTCCCTAAGCGTCTGAATCGCCTCGTCGGTTCCCGTTCCACCAAGCGCTTCGGCAGCCGTTGCTCGCAATGCCTCAGGCTCCCAGGTATCCTTAAGCCTTTCGATGATAGCCGGTGCGGCCTCCTTGAGCTTCAGCTCCCTCCCGGCCGCTAGGGCCACCTCCTTCCACACATCATCGTATTCGCTTTCGTCGTTGAGCCTTTCAAGCAGCGCCTTTGAGGCAGCGGGGTCCTTTATCTTCCCAAGGGCCTCGGCCGCCTTTGCCCTGAGCGAGGTAGGCAGTGATCTGTCCCGCAGGATCGAGATAAGCTTCGCGACAGCTCTTTCGCTTCCTATATCGCCCAACGCCGAAACGACCGCCTCATGAATGGAGAGGGTCTGCGATGTAAGCTCCTCATTCAGAACGGATAACAAGAGGTCCTCAATGCTCGAATCGCCGTATTTGGCAATGGCTGATATGGCGTCCGCCCTGATCGACGGGTCCGCCTCAGCTCCGATCGCCTTCGCTATTAGATCAAAGCCCCTGTAATCGCCTATGTTGCCCAGGGCAACGATGGCCTTATCCCTCAGCTCGCTCATCGGAGACTTCATCGCTTGAAGAAGCGGCTCAACTCCTCTCTCGTCCTTGATGCTTCCAAGCGTCTCAGCAGCTTTCGCCTTGTTGGTCTTCCACTCCTTCGGGTTGAGCAGCGAGTCGATGGCCCCTGCCATCCCCTCCTTCTGGGATTTGACCGCCTTTCGAGTTTTGAAGTTCGCCAGGGCGGTTATCGCGTATCCCCGCACCATCGGGCTTTCATCCGAAGCGGCCACGTTCATCAATTCATCCAGGGCGGTCGTATCTCCTATCTTGCCGAGGCAATATACGGCGCGAGCCCTGACGTAGGCCTCGTCGTGGTCCAGAAGACCGATGAGGGGTTTAACGGAAGGCGAGCCGATGTTTATGAGCGCCGTTCCGACTTGGGTTATCACAGCGTCTGATTCCCTCTCCTCCTCGCTTTTGCCCTTATCGCTGAGCACATCCACGAGGTCACCGACGGCGGATTTATCCTTTATCTCGCTGAGCGCCCAGGCGGCGTTCTTACGGGCGGTTTCATATTTATCCTTCTTCATCGTCCTGATGAGGGCTCCGACCGCCTTCTTCGACGCTATTTTACCCAGGGCAACAGCCGCTTCATTACGCACAACCCCCACATCATCCCCCTTCATCGCTTTTATCAGAGGACCGATTACCTTCTCACCTTTTATCTCGCCAAGAGCCCAGGCGGCGTTTTTCCTGACCACAGCTCTGTCGTCGTCTTCAAGCGCTTTGATCAGCGGATCGACCACCTCATCCCCCTTGATCTTACCGAGGGCGAGGGCAACCTCTCCTCTGACAAGCCCTGGGATGGGTTTTATCTCGGCCCACGTTCTATAATCGGTGCCCCACTTGCTGTTAAGCGCTTCGATCGTCTTGAACCTCTTCTTGAGCAATCTCTGGTAATCCTTGGGTTTCTCGCGCAGGGCGCTTATGATCCTCAACATCGGCTCAAGTGCCTCTTTAGGCTTTATCTCACCCAGGGCGGCGACGGCGGCTCTCCTCACATCGGGAGTTTCATCCTCGGCCATCATTATCCCTATGAGGTTCTTACTCACCTCGCTCGGCTTGATCGTCTTCAGGACGGTCAGGGCGCTTATCCTGATGCTCTCCCTCTCGTTTTTATCCTCGGCGATCCTTAAAACCGCCTTGACCATATCGGGGTCGTAATACCCGATCGTGTTGAGAGCGTCCAGGACGTTGCTCCTTATCCTCTCATCCACATCCGAAAGGAGCTCGGTGAGGCGAGGTATAGCCTTTCTGGTTTTCATCGCTCCCAGAGCTGCCGCTGCTGCGGCCGCGACCTCCTTATCCTGATCCGAAAGGGCCTCGATCAGGGCGTTCACGGCACGTTTATCCAATGTGGATTTCAGCACATCCGCGGCGGCCACCCTAACCTTGCTCTCCGGAGACTTAAGGGCTTTGATCATAGCGGGCGTGGAGGCGGAACCGAATTTGACGAGCGCCGAGCTGGCACTGCTTCTGAGATCATCGTCCGAGAGGAAAGATGCTATCTGAGAGATCGTCCCCTCATCCCCTATGCTCGCCAGAACATCCATCGCCCTGCCGATCACCGAATTCCGAGCCGATTTCTCTTTATCCTCCGTTACGGTGGACGAAGGGGGAAGCGGAATGTTACCCGCTCTGGTCTTAAGGACCTCCAGAAGCGGCCCCACCGAGTCCGAACCGAAGGAGATCAAGGCTTCCTTGGCCGCCGTAACGACATAGCTGTTGGTATCGGCCAGCAGGTTGACTAAGTCGGGTATCGCTGCCTTGGCGCCCATCCGCGCTAGAAGCCTAGCGGCATAGATCTTAGGCTGGGCATATTGACTCTTAAGCGTGTTCCTAAGGGGAGTGACGGTCGCTTCGCCACCTATCAGCTCCAGGGCGATCGGAACCTGATACATCACCTCATATGATTCAGAGCCGGGCTTGGTCAGATCGGTTATCGGACCGATAGCCTCCTTGACATGAAGCCTTCCAAGATAATATACGGCCTGGGCTTTCACGAGTGGATCATCGGACTTCAGCTCCGATATGAGCGGTTTCACGGCGCTCTGCCCCATCTTCTCGATTACCGTTCCGACTTTATCCCGCACGCCCTCGTCGTAACATTTCCCCGATATGAGCATCGCTTTGACCAGCAGATCGGGGTTTGACTCCAGCAGTGGCTTAGCCCAATCGGTCTCCCTCGCCATCAGATCGGCGAAGCTCTTGGCGAGAAATCCCATGGCATAGTTTCTCGATCTCACCAGCCTTTCCAGCCTCTTCAGGTCATCCTCATCCGGTTCCTCCTTCGACTCCAACTCCTTTATCTCCTTCTCCAGAGGTTTGACGTTGTTCAGACATCTCTCCAGAGCAGATCGCCAGGCCGATGGGTCTCGCCTGTCTCTAACGGAGAGTATCTCCTTAAAGCACAGCGCTTCGGCGTTATCCGGCTCCGTTTGCAGGGCAGCCTGTACCCTTTGAGCGGCCCCCTTGAAATCCTGGCTTTGGATAAGCTCCCTTGCCTTAAGGATATCTTTGTTTTCCTCCTCACCACAGCCCGATAAAATCCAGATTGAAAATGCGGCGATTAACAGAACACCAAACCAACGAAAGTGGTTCATTTGCCCCTCCCTATCTTTCATTGTATCTGTACGGCCCATACCGGCCTATCTCCCTGATAGCCGACGAGCAAGGTGATGATCCCTCCGTCGGCTTTAACCGGAGTTGTGCTGTAGATCTCTCTGGAAAACCAAGAACCGGGCTTCAGAAGCACGGCCCTTTCCGGTTCCCTGCCGTATCCTCCGAACCTCACGGAGGTCTCCTTCGAAGTCGGATTGATCACCAGGAGGGAGGTTTTCCCACCGTGGACCGGCGAGGCCGCCGCCGTGATTACGCTTCCCTCCCGGACCCTACCGATCGGCTCAATCACCGCCGATGGGGTTGGGAAGTAGTATCCTATCAAAGGGTAGTTTGACCTTGCGGATATGGAGGCGATCTTTCCCCCATCAAGACGGCTTGAAAGTCTTATCATGACGGCACCACATCCGGGTATGAGCTTCCTCATCCTTCTGATCTCGGCATCGCCTTTCAGAGCGATCTCGACCCTGGCTCCGTCCCTGGAAAGGTTCGCTACGAAAAGCTTCCCATCCGTGCTGAGAGGACCTGGCATCAGCCTGATCTCCCGCCTCATCTCCTCCTCCGGCCGGGCGTTGAGGGCGATAACTCCCCTCACAGATATACCCCGATAGCCGCAGATTACGTCACCATCCTTGACCTCGACCGCGCAGATGCCTATCCCCTCAGCAGGTATTGCCCGGACGGCGTTTTCCGGGATGCTCTCCATCGAGGAGCCGATGAGCTTACCCCTGCGGCTGTAGAGCTTGACGTTGACAACCGCCCCGATACCGATCTCGGTGGGCAGATCGGCCAGCACCAGATATCCCTTCTCCCTTCTGCCCAAAACAAACCGCCTGGAATGGAGAACCTTGACAAATGGCAGTCCGAAGACCCTACCGTTTTGGCCGATTCCCCAGTAGATCACCTTGAGCTTCCCCGTCGTGAACTTGGCCTGTATCAGCCCTTCGTCCCTCAACAGCTCATCGACCTTAACCTTCACCGTGGTGTATGGCTGGACGACTTTAACCAGCGTTTTAACTCCATCACGGCCCACAAAGGAGACGAGAACGTCAACCGCGTCCTCCGTGATGTTGGTCAAAGTCACCAGAGCCTTATACCCTTTTATCGGCCAGTGGATCTGATATAAATCCACCGCTGGGGCTGATGACGATATAAGGAAGATCAAGAACGCAAGGATAAACGGATCCCTGAGCGAATTCCTCATCTATTCACCTGGGACGACCAGTTTGGAGAAATCGGCCACCAGACAGAGGCTTTCCGTAATCCTCCTCAGCAGGGAAAGCCTGTTTCGCCTCAGCTCCTCATCCTCGGCCATCACCAGAACCTCGTCGAAGAAGCGATCTATGACCGGTTGTAGTTTCGAAAGCTCCCTCAAGGCGCCGGAAAAATCCCCATCCTCACATAGCCTCTCAACAAGCGGCTCGATCTCGGAAAACCGGTCGAACAGCCTTCTCTCGCCATCCTCGACCAGTTTCTCCCTATCTACCGATGTGTCCTGCCATCCCTTCGGGATTATCCTGAAGGTACGATAGAAGGACGGATAAATTTTATCAAATTCCTCGCTCGATTTAAACTCCGAAACGACCCTCATCCTCTCCTGGAGGGTGTGTATCATGTTGAACCCACCCGAAAGAACCGCATTCACCACGTCGTGCTCAAACCCTTCGTCGACGAACATGTTGAATAATCTATCCCGGATGAAGCGCATCACCCCTTGAGCTGTGTCCTCAGCGATCCTATCCTCATAGAGCGAACAGGCGCATCGAACCATATCCTCCATATCCAGAACGAGATTCATCCGGCGGATGATCCTGATAAGCCCTATCGCGCTTCGTCTCAACCCATAGGGATCTTGTGAGCCGGTTGGGATTTCGCCTATACCGAAGTG
>CAZHVH010000092.1:0-10288 GCA_964535855.1 uncultured bacterium | reverse complement strand
AAAAACTAGCTTCTGGGGAAAATATACCTCATCGGAGGAGAGGAAGTCAAGGGTTTTCTAGCACCGATACCGATCTTATGCTATAATATCGGAGATCTTTAACACCTTAGGGAGGCCCTTATGCTAACGGTTCAGATATTGGGCAATGAGAAGGTGGCTGTGAGAGAGCTCCCCGATCCTGAGCCTGAGGGGAGCTTAGTTGTTGTCAAGATAATGGCCTCAGCCATATGCGGTAGCGAGTTGGGAGCGTATAGGAGGCCTAATTCTATGGAGCATAACTCCGGTCACGAGGCCTCCGGGATCGTCTGGAAAACCGATAACCCCAAATACCTCAAGGAAGGCGACAGGGTCGTGCTGTTCGCCCAATCCCACTGTGGCAGATGCGAACATTGTCGGGCCGGATATTGGATCCTCTGCCAGAATCCCTCCCCACGTCGCTATCCGGGGAACCACTCACAATATGTGCTCCTGGATGAGGAGCTATGTCTGCCACTGCCGGATGACATATCCTTCGAGGTGGGTGCGCTGCTGGGAGATGGGATCGGAACCCCTTATCACGCCATAAGGAGGCTAGGGATCAACGCCCTGGACACCGTCCTGATATGCGGTCAGGGACCGATAGGACTTTCAGCGACTCTGATCTGTAGGTTCTTAAACGCCCAGGTGATAGCGGTTGACATAAACGATTACAGGCTGGAGCTTGCAAAGAGCATCGGAGCCGATTACGCGTTCAACCCCCAGAGGGAAGATGTGCTGGAGGCAGTCAAGGAGATCACGGATGGATTGGGCGTGGATAAGGCGATAGATTGCACCGGTAAGGCGGAGGGGGAACTTCTGGCGCTGAACGCTGTTAAAAGACGAGGGAAGATGGCCTTCATAGGTGAAAATTCCATTGGCGTCACGATCAACCCCAGCGCTCAGTTGATCCGAAAGGATCTGGATGTGATCGGTTCATGGTATTTCAACGCCTCGGAATATGAGGACATGATCAAAATCGTCAGGCGTGGTGTGCCGATTGAAAGGCTTATCACCCATCAGTTTCCCATAACCGAGGCTCAAAAGGCATTTGAGACCTTCGCATCGGGCAAGGCAGCGAAAGTCCTCATCAAGCCGTGGGGGTAGAAGATGGTTACCAACATCCTGATAACAGGGATGCCCGGGGTTGGCAAGACCACATTGGTACGAGAGGTGATCGAGGAGGCGGCGAAATCCGACATCAAGGCGATCGGCTTCTACACGGATGAGATCCGCGAGAACAACAAAAGGATCGGCTTCCAGATATCCGATCTCGACGGCAGACAGGCGCTTCTGGCCTCCACCTTCTTTAGAACCAGATATAGGGTGGGGAAATACGGCGTCAACCTGCACAACCTCGATCTCATAGGGATAAGGGCGGTCCAGAGAGGGCTCAGATCGAAGAAGTTCGACCTCATCCTGATCGATGAGATCGGAAAGATGGAGCTGCTGTCGGAGAGATTCATGTCGGTGTTGATGAAGGCTTTGGATTCGGAGAAGCCGGTTCTCGCCACCATAATGCACATAGATAATCCTTTCACCCGGGCGATAAAATCCCGCGAGGACGTCGAGCTTTTCGTCCTGACCAGGACAAACTATGATGAGGTAAAGGCTCAGGTTCTGCAATCCCTGATCGATATCTGTAAAGGCAGGGCGGATGAGAGAGGATAAGATATCAAGGAGGTCCTTTCTCGGCAGAGCGCTGAGGTGGACCGGATTAGGTTTTCTCGCCTCACTCGCCGGATGCCTATGGCGGTATCTCTCGCCCAGACGGATATCGGAGCCGATCTCGGCCTTCAACGTCGGATTTCCCGATGAGTATAAACCGGGAAGCGTGAGCGATAGATGGGTGAAAAGCCCATATAAGGTGTGGATCATAAGGCGAGAGGACGGAACCTTCTATGCCCTCTACGACGAATGCACGCATTTGAGCTGTGCCCTCAGATGGGAGCCGAAGGAGAGAAGATTCAAATGTCCCTGCCACAGAAGCCAATTCGATATGGAAGGACGCCTGTTGAAAGGACCAGCTTCCAGGGCACTTGACAGGGTTGCCATTAAGCTTGATATAACCGGCGAAATCCGCATCGATACCTCCAGACGGTTCAGATTCGAAAGGGGAGAATGGGAGGATCCGGATTCCTTCCTGAAGATCTGATCTCCGTTCAGCCCTCCTCACCCGTTGATTATATCATACGACGCTTGCCCTCACAGGGTTCGAGACCTTATAATTTAGGTAAAACATCGGTGGGCTATGAACGTTATTCAAATTCGAGGAGGTTATAATGATAAAGCTTTACGGCAGGGAGTTCACCAGGGGTGAGCTTTTGAGATATGTGGGCGATATCTCGCAGATCGCCGGGCTTAAAAGATATGAGCTGAGCGAGGGCAACGAGAGGGGAGTTGAGGCTGTTGAATTCAGGACGGGCTCCGGGTTTAACTTCGTCGTGCTGCCGGGAAGGGGGATGGACATATCCTTCGCCGAGTATAACGGCATACCGCTTTGCTGGCGGTCGAGCGTGGGGGATGTTGAGGCCTCCTTCTTCGAGCCGGAGGGGCTGGGATGGCTGAGGAGTTTCTACGGCGGATTGATGGTCACCTGCGGAATGACCTATGCCGGCGCTCCCTGCGAGGATGAGGGGGAGAAACTCGGACTGCACGGGAGGGTCTCCAACATACCGGCCAAAAACGTGTGGGCCGATACGAAATGGGAGGGCAATGAGTTCACGATGTGGGTTCAGGGGAAGGTCAGGGAGACCGCTGCGTCCGGTGAGAACCTGCTCCTGACGAGAAGAATATGGGCGAGGTTAGGTGAGGCGAAACTACACGTATATGATATCGTCGAGAACGAGGGATTTACCGAAACACCTCACATGTTCCTCTACCACATCAATATCGGTTTCCCCATCGTGGACGAGGGAGCGGAGTTACTGGCGCCATCGATCGAATCGACCCCGCGCGACGATGACGCCAGAGCGGGGTTCGGACGCCATTTCTCCTTCGAGCTTCCCACGCCCGGATACAGGGAACAGGTTTTCTATCATGAGATGGCGTGTGACGAAAACGATCACGTCTACGTGGCTCTGGTCAATCGAAACTTCAACGGGGGAGAGGGGATCGGGGTCTACGTCAGATACCACAAGAGCCAGTTGCCGCGTTTCATCGAGTGGAAGATGATGGGCGAGGGAACATATGTGGTCGGTTTGGAACCGGCCAACTGCCTCGTCGAGGGGAGAGATAAGGAACGTGAGAGGGGAACGCTACAGTTCATCGAGCCAGGAGGCAGAAGGCATTATGAGACCGAGATTGGGGTTCTAAGGTCAAATCGGGAGATAGAGGAGATGGAGAGGAAAATTGAAGAGATCAGACGTCAGCGGCAGACCCTTTAAATTGAACCTGGACAACGGGATGACGGTGATCCTGATCGAGGATCACCGCACCCCTTTGGTCTCCATCCAGCTCTTCGTCAGGGCGGGCAGCATCTACGAGGGCAAATACCTGGGAACCGGGGTCTCGCATTTCGTCGAACACGTGATAGGCACAGGGACCGCCACCAGAAATCGGCGGGAGATAGACCGTCTGATAGAGCTCATGGGCAACATCGCCAACGCCTACACCAGTCGCGATCATACCAAGTATTACCACACCGTGCCGTCGAAGCACTTTGAGATGGCCCTGGAGCTCCTGGCCGATTACATACAAAATCCCACCTTCCCGCCGGAGGAGGTTGAGATACAGCGGGGTGTTATCCTGAGCGAGCTCAACAAGGACAACGACGAGCCCACCAGAAAGCTGCTGGACAATTTCTACGAGACCGCCTTCAGAGTTCATCCCGTAAGGATCCCTATCGGCGGATACAGGGAGTTGTTTGAGAAGCTGACGCGGGATGACCTGATCGATTATTACAACACCGCCTATTCGCCGGAGGCCATGACGCTCGTGATAGCGGGCGATATATCCCCTGAGAGAGCGCGGGAGAAAGTAGCGGAGTTGTTCGAGGGATTTGAAAGAAAAGCGAGCGAACCGATCCTTCTCCCTGAGGAACCGCCACAGAGCTCAACTAGGAGGAGCGAGATATCAGCTAACGTCGAGATAGCATATGGTATCATGGGATTTCGCACCGTTAGCCTCTTCCATCGGGATGTGCCCGCTCTTGAGGTCATAGCTGCCCTCCTTGGAACGGGAGAAAGCTGTAGGATATCGCGGATCGTTAAGGATCAGAAAAGGCTCATCTACTCCTTCGACCTCTGGTCGGATACCCCATCCTACAACGCTGGGATGTGGGCTGTGGAGTTCGAGACCGCTCCGGACAAGATCGAAGCCGCCATAGACGCCATTCTGGAGGAGGTATTCCGCGTCAGATCGGAGGGTGTGACCGATGAGGAGCTTCGGAAGGCAAAGGCGGTCCTGGAGAGCGAGCATATATTCGCCATGCAATCGATCGAGGAGATAGCTAATATCATCGGTGCGGACGAATATATGACGGGAGATCCCAACTTCAGCGAACGTATGCTGGAGAGGATAAGGCAGGTCGATCACGAGGATGTCCTCAGGGCGGCGGAGAGGTACTTCAGCGAGGATAACCTAACTGTATCGATCCTTACACCCGAAAGGAACTCCATCGCAGGCAGGTCGGTGTGCATATCCGAAAGATCCACTCAACATCAGATCAGACGGTTCACCCTCGATAACGGTATAAGGCTGCTCCTCTGCCCCGAGGAGGACTCGCCTGTGGTGGCGATAACCGCCATAATGCCCGGAGGATCGAGATATGATCCGTCCACCAAGAGCGGCGCCTTCCAACTGATGAGCAGGATGCTGTTGAAGGGGACCAAGTCCAGAACCGCCCAGGATATAGCCGACGAGGTCGAATCGGTCGGCGCCTCCTTAGATCCGTTTTGCGGCAGGGAGTTCTTCGGCTGCTCGGCCAGCATGCTCTCCAAGGATTTCAAGCTCGGATTTGAGATACTGTTCGATGTGCTGCGAAACTCTATCTTCGACCCCGAGCAGTTTCTAAAGGTCAAGGACGAGGCCGTCGCGGAGATAAGATCTGAGTCGGACGATTGGGTTACGGTATCCAAGAAGCGGTTCTACCAGACGATGTTCGGCGATCGCGCCCATGAGTTCTATCCGGTAGGCGAGCTCACCTCCATAGAGGGGCTCACACCGCATGACGTGTTTGACCTCTACCTCCGATACTGTGTGCCGGACAACATGGTGCTGTCGATCTTCGGCGATATCGATCCCGACAAGGTCAGGAGGCTTGTGTTGAGGAGCTTCGGCACGTGGCCGAAATCCGGATATTCACCCCCACGGATATCGCCCTTAAAGGTGAGGCCGGGAAGGGCTACGTACGAGGAGGACATATTCCAGGAGGTGATCTTCCTGGGATATCCGTCCGTGTCGATCGGATCGAAGAGGAGGTTCGCCGTCAGGGTTCTCAAGGCGATCCTATCGGGGATGGATTATCCCGGCGGCAGGCTCTATAACCGACTTAGAAACGAGCAATTGGTCTATCTTATCCATGCCTACACCTATTTCGGGCCGGATATCGGATATATAGCGATATACGCCGCAACGTCAGGTGAAAACGGCGATCAGACGCTAAAAGCCATGTTGGAGGAGATCGAGAGGGTGAGGAGTGGGGATATATCCGAGGAGGAGCTGGAGGTGGGCAAGAGCATGTGTATTTCGAACCACCTCATCGGTCATCAGACCGTCTCCGACAAATCCGCCTCCGCCGCCCTGGGTGAAAGCTACGGGATAGGATATGACCACTTCATCAGATATGAGGAGGAGATAGGGAAGGTTAAGATGGATGACGTGATATCGATCGCCAGGGAGATACTGGACGACTCAAAGCGGGTTATCGCGATCCTCAAACCGCGGGAGCAGTGAGGATGAAGATCCTTACCAGATACATCCTCGTCGAGTTCGTGGCGCCTTTCTTACTGGCCCTTCTCTGTTTCACGATGGTGCTTTTAATGAACGAGGTATTTACTCTGACGAAGACCTTCGTGGCGAAGGACGTAAGCCCATGGTATCTCGTGGAGCTTCTGATATACGTCCTTCCGGCCACGCTGGTCGTGACCATCCCGATGGCGACCCTGGTTGGGATACTGCTCTCCTTCGGTCGCCTCTCGGCCGACAACGAGATAATAGCGATGAAATCGATCGGGATCGGCCTGCATCAGTTGATGGTTCCCATACTCATCCTCTCCTTTGGCATCAGCATATTCACCTTCTTCTTCATGGACATGGCCCTACCCAGCGCGAACATGGCCTATGTGAGGCTGATGTACAGCATAAACGTGCGCCACCCCGGGCTGATCCTGGAGAAGGGAATCATCATGAGGGAGCTGGAGCGGGAGGGGAAGATGTGGATGTTCGAAAGACAGGACCCGAGGACGGGCAGATTGGAAAACGTCAGAATCTGGGAGGAGTATCAGGATGGACTTCCCACGCTGGTGACGGCTAAAGAGGCGGAGCTGGATTTCTCGGGAATGTACACAAGGTTGAGGCTCTTTGACGGGGTCATATATAAACCCGGTAAAAGGCCGGAGGATATGGTGACGATACGGTTTGACCGACAGGAGATAAGGCTGGGGCTGAGCAAGGCGCTTCGCGAGATAGAGTATAAGGGGAAAAGCTTCAGAAGCATGAATCTCAGGGAGCTGACGGGGAAGATATCACAGATAAGAAATGATCTTCACCATGGGGCCCAGCCTTACAGGGAGGTGCTTCGACAACAGCTCAACAGGGCGTTGGTGGAATATCACAAGAAGTTCTCCATCCCCTTCGCCTGCTTCGCCTTCGGACTGATAGGCGTGCCTTTAGGAACGCTGACCCGAAAAAGCGGCAAGATGGTAGGTTTCGGAGTGGGTCTGTCGCTGATACTCGTCTATTACGTGCTGTTAAGGGTGGGCGAGACCACCGGGATTAAAGGGGCGATGAACCCGATGCTGAGCGTTTGGATTCCAAACATTATCACCGGCATCGGAGGGATCATCCTGGCCATCCAAACCTCTCATGAGGCACCTTTCTGGTCATACCTCCGCCTCCGCCGACGGAGGATTCCCGCCGGAACCTGACCCCTGTATTTCAATATCTTAACATCTTTCATTTTTGAAACACAAAGCGTGTCGCCCATTAGAAAGCAACCAATCGTCGGCAATCAGCGCTCAGCTTAGAGACGTCCGCCATCTGTCCAGAGATGGTCATTTGTTGTCATTTATAGTCATTTGTCGTCATTTTGAATGACGGCGTAGCGAAATGGCTTAAATGACTATAAACGACCGAGTGCTCCCTTCGACTCTTGACCCTTCTCCGGCAGCTGGAGCATGTTTCATTCGTGAAACAGTCCGTAGTATGATCACAGCGTGAGAACCGGCTTGTGATCTGGTTTTTTGGGATGGTATGGATTATGCACATCTAGATTGTGGAAATTACCTGATTCGGAGAGAGGAGGTGTTCCGCCGTGAGGTGGAGATGGATGTATTACATGACGGGACTTCCAGGATGGATGAGGTTCGGATTCAGTCCCGGATGGGTAGGCAGAAGCCCGACCGGGCTCGGTCCGGCAGCCTCATTCCTTCTGACAGGACGATGGCCCACGCCGCAGATGCAGGCGTGGTGGCAGGGGATGCAGGGCGGATACGGATACCAGGGACCTTATCAGATGCCGTTTGCGCCCGGCTATGGCGCTCCTCAGAGCGCGAATCCCCAAGACGAGCTCCAGTTTCTGAAAGAACAGGCTCGTCAGCTCCAGGAGGAGCTGGAGGCCATAACGCGAAGGATTCAAGAGCTTGAAGGGGGGAATAGCTAATGAAGATAGCCGTTACGAGCACAGGACCGGATCTGAGATCCCAGGTCGATCCCCGCTTCGGCAGATGCCCTTACATCTTGATCGTCGACTCGGACACGATGCAGTTCGAGGCGATACAGAACCCGAACGTAGCGGCAGCGGGAGGAGCTGGGATCCAGACCGCACAGATGGTGGCTGACAAGGGAGCTCAGGTGGTTCTGACCGGAAGCTGTGGCCCTAACGCCTATCAGGCCCTATCAGCGGCGGGGATACAGATCGTGACGGGTGTGAGCGGTACGGTCGAGGAGGCGGTCCGCGGGTATCTGCAGGGCAGATTTCAGCCGACAACCGCTCCTAACGTTCCATCTCATTTCGGCGTGAACGTTCCGCCGCCTGGCCCCGGCGGAATGGGTCCCATGCCCCCTGGGCCCGGCATGGGCTGGGGAGGTGGCGGCTGGGGCCGCGGAGGTGGTTTCGGCCGCGGTGGCGGCGGTTGGGGCCGTGGAGGAGGCTGGGGTCGCGGCCGCGGTGGCGGTTGGGGCGCCGGCGGCGGTTTTGGCCCCGGCGGCATGGGCCCCATGCAGCCAGCAGGCGCTAACCCCCAGGCCGAACTGGAGATGCTCAGACAGCAGGCCGAAATGCTTAGGAGACAACTCGAGGAGATCAACCGCCGAATCGAAGAGCTTGAAAAGAACCAGTAGAAACCAATAGGCAAATGCCGGGGTCGGTAAGATGAGAATGATAGCGGTAATAGACCAAAATAGATGTAAGGGATGTGGTGAATGTTACAGGAATTGTCCATTTGGGGCTATTATACCCCGAGGGGACAGATATGAGGTAGACCCATCCCTGTGCAGGGGATGTGGCGTGTGTGAGCGCGTCTGCCCCGTCGGCGCTATCAGCCTTCAACCGGTAACCAGCCCCGGCATCTCTCCATCCGGCCCCGGCGATATAGGTTTCATAACCTCCTCCTGGCCTGGTATGGGCTGGGGAGCTCGCGGAAGCCGAGGTAGAGGTGGTTACGGCCGAGGTGGATGGGGCAGAGGTCGAGGTAGAGGCCGAGGTGGGTATGGGCGTGGTGGCTGGCCCTGGGGTGGCGGTTTCGGCCCAGGCGGTATAGGCCCCATGCAACCGATACAGGGTAATCCTCAGGCCGAACTCGAAATGCTCAAACAGTACGCTCAAGAGCTTAAAAGGCGACTTAAGGAGATAGACAAAAAGATCAGGAAGCTTGAGAGAGGTAAATGAAGATGGATAAGGGCGAGAAGGTCGCCATAATCTCAATAGGAACCAACATAGCGCTCCTGGGGATCAAATACCTCTTCGCCACCCTCTCGGGAAGTATGGCGTTGATGGCCGATGTCATCCACTCCTCATCCGACGTCCTGGCCGCTCTGACCGTGTTCGCCGGGCTGAGGATATCTAAACGGAAATCCAAGAGCTTCCCGTATGGCCTATATAAGGTCGAAAACCTCGTCTCGCTTATCCTGGCCGTGGTGATCCTGTTCGCCGGATATGAGATCGTCAAGGAGGCGATCCTGGAGGGAGGAAATCGGCAGATGCAGAACATCCCCGTCACGATCGCCGGCGTGTTGGCCGTCATCGGCATAACCTTCTCACTGGGCAGATACGAGATCAAGGTCGGCCGACAGATAAATTCGCCGTCGATCGAGGCGGACGGACATCACGTCCAGACCGACATGCTCAGCTCGGTCGTCGTTTTGGCAAGCCTTATAGGTGGTCTTTTCGGATTGAAGGTGGACAGGTTTGCGGCCGGGATCATGGTGATCTTCATCGCCCATGCCGGGATCAAGATATTCCTGGATGCCATAAGGGTATTGTTGGACGCCTCAGTCGATTTCGAAACGCTCGATAAGGCCAAGGGGATCATCCTCTCCGAGCCGGCTGTCCGCGAGATCAAATCGCTGACCGGACGAAACTCCGGAAGTTATAAGTTCATCGAGGCGGAGATCGTCCTGAACGTCAGAGATCTGGAAAAAGCCCATTTCATCTCCAAACGGATCGAGGAGCGGCTCAGGGAGGAGATCCCCCACATAGACCACGTTCTCATCCACTACGAGCCGTTGCATAAGGAGAGCATCACCTACGCCGTGCCGTTGGAGTCAAGGGACGGGAGGATCTCCCCCCATTTCGGGGAGGCTCCCTTTTTCGGCCTATACACCCTCAGCTCCAAGACGGGGGAGCTTCTCCGTAGCGAGCTCATAGGCAACCCGTTTCTGAGCGAGGAGAGGGGCAAAGGGATAATGGTCGCCGAGATGCTGATCAGGCGCGGCGTTGACGTTTTGATCATCAGGGAATCCTTCCACGGCAAGGGGCCCGAATACGCCTTCTCGGACGCCGGCGTGGAGATCGATCAGACTGAGGCCCAAACCGTAGAGGAAGCCCTTAGATCGATCGGATACACCCAGATTGGAGGGGGAAATGACGATATCGGTGGCCAGCGGTAAGGGC